>JAHJDP010000094.1 GCA_018831195.1 Candidatus Eisenbacteria bacterium
ACCGTCTCGACTTGATACCAGAGTTCCCGCACGCCCTGTATGTTCGACAGGCACAGCAATTCGTCGATCCCGTTGACCATCGATAGATGATGCGCCGACAAGCACAGATCATGGTGTGATCGCACATTCCATTCCCCCTGCGCCAATCGCTCCACCAGATCCGGCCCTTCCACGGTTATCGTGACCTGGAGCGGACCGAGAATCGGTCGGAGAAGGATCGTCTCGGCGGGGGGAGGCACAGGAGCCGCCGTTGCCGCGGGGGGTTTTGTGTTAGTGGGCTTCTTGACAGGGGGCTTTGCGGCAGGGGCCGGACGGGACGGCTTCGATGGAGTCCGAGCCGATGCTCGCGGCGCTGTCTTATCATCGCCCCCGGACCACAGCATCATCTGATCCGGGGAAGGGGAGGCCTCACGCTGATTCTGTGTATGGAAGAGAACCCACTGCCACATATCCTTGATCCGCCACGGACCGATTTTGCGCCGTCGAGGAAAGAGGATCATGAACTCATTTAAATACCGGCGAGTCTCCTCAAGCCTCTTGAGCGAGAACGACAGAAATACAAGATCCTCCAGCAGGTCCGAATCCCATTTTCCACTGTGATGGGCATCCTGGATTGCATCCAGCAGCAGGTCATGCCAATTATGTTCGAGGCACAAGGTGTGGAGGTGGAACAACGCGGGTCTGAAGGCCGGATGCTTGTGGATGATTGACCGGAGCTGCTTAGCCGCATCCTTGTCTCTGCCGGCCTCGAGAAGACCCATGGCGGCCTCGAGTTTTTGGAAGATTCGATAGTCCTCTCCGGACAAACGATCTTCCTTGCGTGGAGTCATGGTGCCTCACATTCCAGCTTGGCCTGTCGCGGTGGATCGTTAATGCCGTGGAGAATCCGTCGTTTATGGCGCCCTCCTTTTAAAATAGCAAGCCGAATGCCGGTTTGCCAACCGGTCCGTAACCAGATGGGCTGAGAAGACGATTCCAGTCGATTTACGTCGCCTTGGCGCGGGAGAAACCTCGTCCCGCGGCCAATATTCTCGGGCCATGAGATCATCCACCGAGCTGACACTTACAAGGAGATTATGCCACTATGCGGATTTCTTAATAAAACACGAGAAGCCCTAGCCTGCCCAGTTTCGTGAGGAAAGGTGCGTGAGACCCGATCCTCGAGATCTTACTTGCTCGTTTTCTTTGTTGAGTGTTTTTTTGTGGATCTTCTTGGTACGGTCTTTTTGATCGCCGCTTTCCTCGCTGTACTCTTCTTGATGGCAACCTTCTTTGCCGTCTTCTTCTTTACCGCTTTCCTCTTTGCTGGGGCCTTGCCGGCTGATTTCGCTGTTAATCGTTTTGTTTTAGTTTTCTTTTTGATTTTTCCGGCCGCCGGCTTCTTGCCGGCCTTTGCAACGCGCCTCGTCTTTCTTGCCGGCCCGGCCGGGGCCGAAGCATCATTCGACAACTCCGCATCCGCATTGATTTCGACACCAAATACCGATGACAGCTCATCGGAGGCCAGAACCCGGCCTCTTCGTCTCTTTCCTGTTGTTGGAAACTGTTCAACCGCGGTTTCCACCATCTCAGCCGGATCAACCCCCCTCAGTGTGAACAGCTCTTCGGGATTGTGATCCAAGCGCGCTCCCACACCATAGAGTGTGGCTGCTACATGCTTGCACATTGAAGCCCAGTCCGGGCAGGAACAACTTAGAGAGATCTCTCGGGGCGAGGGGAACAGACCTTCGCCCATATGGCTGACGATCTCCATAATTCCCTTTGATATAGAGCCTTTTAGCAGCTCCACCAGTGAGTCGATCTTCCCCGCGCATCGGCGTTTGATGTTGACCCAGCGCTTCTTATCCAGCGTTTTGATTTTGATATCAACTTTATAAATATCCGAACCGCTGACAAGAGACCGCACACGACCAGCCTCGATCTGCAAATCGATCACCGAACCATTGCGAACATATCTTTGTCCACGAGGCAGGCGATTGGCATAGTCGCTATAGGCTTCGAGGTTTGCGCCCCATGCGTTGCCCCAAAAGGTGGTGGTGATTTTGCGGCCGGCGATTTCAACGGGTGAGACCTCGTTGCCGGCCTTTCGCATCTTGGCTATTTTCTTCGCGGCCTGACGGCGGCGCTCAGCCGCCGATACATAGGGTCTCCATTCATAGTAAGAGTACCTGCCCATTGGATTACCTCATTCAGATATTGTACATATTCATCAGCTCTCGACGGCACTGCACAGATCAAGCGATACGATAGAAATCAACTCCTTGTTGCTCAACTCCGTCAGGGCCGACTCGGTTCCCGCCGACAGGATCTCGTCGGAAAGATTTTGTTTGCCGGCGATCAGTTCGTCGATGCGTTCCTCCACCGTGCCCCGGCAGACAAACTTGTGAACGAGGACATTCTTCTTCTGGCCGATGCGGAAGGCGCGGTCTGTGGCCTGATTCTCGACCGCAGGATTCCACCACCGGTCGAAATGAATTACGTGCGAGGCGGCGGTCAGATTAAGCCCGGTGCCCCCGGCCTTGAGGGAGAGAACCATGAAAGGTATCCGATCATCGTTCTGGAAGCTTTGGACCAGTTTATGCCGCTTCTTGACGGGTGTGCCGCCGTGCAGCACGAGACCGACTTGCCCGAACACCTCACTTAGAAAGCCGGCCAGCGGCTCGGTCATCTCGCGGAACTGCGTGAAAACCAGCACCTTATCCTGGCGCGCGGCGATGGAGCCACAGATTTCGCGCAGTCGGGTGAACTTTCCGCTATCGGTTGCTTCATAGTTGCCGTCGCCCAACCAATGGGAAGGGTGGTTGCAGATCTGCTTGAAGCGCATCAGAAAAGCCAGAACGACACCGCGCCGCTCGATACCATCCAGATACTCGATGGCCTGCCTCATCTCATCAACAGACTGCTGGTATAAAGCAGCCTGGCGTTTACTGAGTAGGCAGTAGGCGTTGATCTCGGTCTTGTCGGGCAGATCTGTGATGATATTCTTGTCGCTCTTAAGCCTCCTAAGAATGTAAGGCTGCACCAGCTTCCGCAGCGGCGCATAACTTTGCTTGCCTGACGCCACGGACTTGCAGAAGCTGTTGAAAGCCTTAGCAGACCCCAGAAGACCAGGATTAAGGAAATCGAAGATCGACCACAGATCGCCAAGACGATTCTCCACGGGTGTGCCTGTTAAAGCCAAACGCCACCTTGATTTCAACGCCTTAACAGCTTTGGTCTGCTTGGCGCTTGGATTCTTTATAGCCTGGGCCTCGTCCAGGACCACGATCCGCCATGGATACTCTATCATCCATTCTGTCCGCATGGCGGTGCCATATGTAGTGATCACCGCATCGTGCGCCGCGACGCTCTCTCGAGAAAGTCGCTTCAAGTCCGCTGATGAGATATGTGACGGATGCGCAATGAGAGTCCTCAGTGCCGGGGCAAAACGTTCGATCTCCAGGCGCCAGTTGTCAATGAGTGACGCCGGAACCACCAGTAGATCGGTGCCCTTTCTTTTCTTTTGCTGATTGAGTGACAAAATCGCCAGCACCTGGATGGTCTTGCCGAGGCCCATGTCATCGGCCAGACATCCACCCAGTTCCAACCCGTGAAGTGTCCATAGCCACTGCACCCCGACCTTCTGGTAGGGACGAAGCTCGCCATTAAGACCGGCGTTTGCCTCGATCTCGGATTGCAGCTCAGGTGAGCGGAGGGCATCAAGTTTTGACGAGAGCCATTTCCCGGCGATGACCTCCGACCACTCCGGCCTTGCGTCTTCCGCATCGTCTATCCCGCCGCCACCAAGCTGGGCGCCGGCCAGTAAGCGCATGGCCTCCCCGAAGCTGACACCGTCGAGCCGAACCTGTTTCTGAACAGCGCGCCATTGATCGAGAATCTTTGAGAGCTTGTCACCATCCACCTCGACCCACCTGCCTTTGATCAGGATCAGGCCTTCCGTGGAGGCGAGCAGCTCTTCAACCTCCTTGCGTGACAGGGCGTCGCCTTCGATTGTCAGCTTGATGTTGAAGTCCAAAAGCGCGTCCATACCCAGCTTCGAGGGGGGATGCCCTCCAACCGATACGGAAATCCTAGGGCGCGGCCGGTTTTTTGCGCTCCACCAGTCTGGCATCCGCACGACCAACCCGGCCTGTTCGTACAGCGGAATCTCGCACAGGAAGCGGTGAGCCTCCTTCGGCGTCCAAGACAGCGGGTGGTAGATGTCACCTGAATCGACCAACTCATGGACGAAAGCGCTCTGCTCGGCCGCCCGAGACAGCGGAGAGAGCAACGCGAGAAGCTTCCGGCGATTCTTGGCCCCGGCATAATCCGTGAGAGCCCGGCCGAGTGGCTGATGCTGGGGCTTGGCCTGCTTGGAAACCTTATAAATATAGGTCGCAATGAAGGCGAAGGGGTATTCCGGATCGCGTTTGTTCTCGGCAAGATGAAAACAGACCCGTCCAACCACGTTCCAAAGCGAGTTTTGTTTCTTCAGATAGCCCTGGATACCGTCCTTGAATCTCAGAGCCTCGGCGGCCAAAGCCTTGCCGATGTCTGCCCAAAGGTCTTCAAGCATTTCCAGCGTGATCAATTCGGCTCCACGCATGGGAGGTGCCGCTTGGACGAAGGCTGAGAGCGTTTCCGTGTCCGGATCCGGAATGACAAGGGACTCTGGATCTGTCGGATCGAGGGCCTTGCAAATCCCGGCCACGAAGAGCTGACCGATATCGCGCCAATATGAGAGTGATGGATGCAGGTCCGTGCCCAGCTCTCCTGCACCAAGCTGCAGGACACCCTTGCCACGGCTTGAATTGAAAGCTTGGAGAATCCGTTGCTGCACAGCGGTAGCCAGCAGAGGGCCGTCATCCGGCAAGCCGGGGCCGACATCAATGAGGCCGCTCGGCGTCAATCCACAGATTAGTGTACAACCGACGTCTGGATTGTTATCGAGCGAGATTTGCGACATCAGCTATTCACCATTGAATCTCGGCTTCCATCAGAATCCGATCCCTGAGACGGGGGGAGAGTGACCGAAAAGTGAGCAGATCGACCCTGCGATTGCCAAAAAGCTGAATTCCAAGGTCGAGAGCCATTTGCGGCAGGCATACAACGCCCTTCCTCATTCAGCACACAGCTGTAATATGCATGGAGAGTTTTTCGCCGTCAAGTTCGTGACAGAAGTCTCCTATTTCCACCGGAAGGTCGCAAAATCTCCAATCTTGACGCTGATTTCGGCATCACGCCGGAAATGCTCACCGGCCCGTCGAGATATGGGGGCGAGGCACAAACCGGGTCATTGAAGAGTGCGAGCGATGTGGGATTGATCCTCCAATGTTCGCCGAAGAATCCGGGGCGGTTGTTGTGACTTTCCGGGTTCAGATCGGACCCGTCCCAGGAAGGGAACCAGGCCGGGATCAAGTTGGCACCAAGTACTTGACCTGAATCGAAGTGAACCATGCCGGCCAACCTCAAAAGAAAAAGCGAAAAAGCAATATCCCGCCAAATTTGCTATTTTTGCTATTTTCCGAGTTCATTGCCTTGCCGTGATAAGCCATCTGTCGTCGGGTCGACAGTTCAAGGCTTGGTGAAAGATCGCTCTTGGAAGGCCTTCGAACTCTACCACGGAGCGAATCTCGCAACTGCGTGCTCAGCTCCAACCCCGGATGGCGCTTCAACCGATCCCACACAGACGGATGACCCATGGCGCGTGCGTGAGCTGCCGGCCCGGCTCGGCACCTTCCACCGTCGCGAGCAAAAGCCGATGTAGTGGGAGTTCTTCGACGTGCTATCTCAGTCTCGCCTCCTCGTCATAGAGTCGCCTGACCGATCCCGAGGTATCCAAAAACTCATCCTGCTGGTTGCGATCTGCCCATTTTAAGTTCGGCTGGATTTTCCCTGGCCGATCTCGTAAAAATCGGCCATAGTATCATGTCATCATAAAATCTTCGTCGGCCAATAGAACGGTGTGACAGGGGCGGTCCCATGTCGAAAGAGCAGACTTCATCCCTCAAACTGACCTTCTTGGGTGGAGCCGATTCAATCGGAGCATCCTGCACATTGGTTGAGGGGGGCCATACGCGACTGTTAATTGACTGCGGTATCCGGATGAATCCCCGGAATCCCTTGCCCGATTTGTCTCAGCTCTCCGGAAAGCCCCCGGACGCCCTGCTTGTCACCCACGCTCACATGGATCATGCGGGGGCCCTTCCCATCGCGCATGAGGCCTTTCCGGGTATCCCGGTTATAGCGACGCCGCCGACGATCGATCTCATGGATAGACTTTTACGCGACGCGGTTAAAATTATGAACTCGGCCGACCGTGAAGGGGAATTATCCCTCTATTCGGAAATCCACGTGCAGAAGCTGCTCACGAACATCTTCCCAATTCATCACGGGCATACAATTCGAGTCGACGAATTCGAAGTTACCTATTTCCCGGCATCGCATATTCTCGGCGCCTCAATGATCCACCTCGCCACACCTTATGGAACACTCCTCTTTACGGGGGACTACAGTGTTTCAGCTCAGCTCACGGTCCCATCGCTATCAAGTCCGTCCTTTGAGGCCGACATTGTCGTGAGCGAGGCGACATACGGGGAGCGCCTGCATGAAGACCGCAAGGCGGCGGAGAGGCGATTGACAGAACGGATCACCTCTGTGGCGAATGAGGGGGGGCGGATTCTGATTCCCGCCTTTGCCGTCGGGCGGGCGCAGGAGGTCCTCCTTATCCTAAAGAACGCCCTCCGAAAAAAGGAACTTTCGCCGATCCCCATTTTCGTGGATGGCATGGTCCGCGATGTCTGCGGTGTCTATGCCCGTCATGAGCGGTACGCATCGCGGTTTTTGGGGCATGAAATCCGCCGAACGGGTCACCCATTCTTTACCGATCTCATCCGGCCGGTTGCCACCCCTGAAGGGCGTCAAAAGGCCCTCCAGACGCGGCCCGCCATCATCGTCGCTTCCAGCGGCATGTTGAGCGGCGGTGCGTCCGTCTTCTATGCCCGCGAGATTGCCCAGACGGAATCGGATGCCATTCTTATCACGGGTTATCAAGACGAAGAGTCGCCGGGGCGCGCCTTGCTTGAAATCGCGGATGGTGTCGCGCCACGGAAGATCCGGTTGGGAACCGAACCCGTCGATCTTAAGTGCCACGTTGAAAAGTACACACTCTCCGCCCACGCAGACAAGCTTCAGATGGTAGCCTTTCTTGAAACCCTGCGGCCGCGGACGGTCATTCTTGTTCACGGGGAGGAGGCCGCGCGCCGCGCATTGGCCCGCAGCTTGAGCTGTCGTGATGTCATTTTACCGGGCAATGGCGATGTGGTGGCTTGTTCCACTCGCAGATCAAACGCGATCCGGACGGCGCCGGATTCCGTGAGCCTGGACGCCATCGATATGGATCGCGCGCGGGAACTCCTCGGCCCGCCGCGTAAAACCCCCCTGCGCTCCGGTGAGCTGGTCAAGGCATGGTTCGGCGGGAAGGTTGGTAGGGAACTAGCGGATAAGCTCATTGTGCGGCTCGAGGAAAAGGGCTTGGTGCGCCGGGACGATAACAAACGGAGCCTGCTGTGGATTCTTGGCCCTGGGGAAACAGATCTCTTCGGCGACATGGAATTGGGTTTGGTTCAACTCAAGCAGGAGAATCCAAAGGGACGCCTGCTCGAGCTTTGCATGCGCCTTCGCATCGATCCTCCGGAAACTGTTCTTTCCGTCGATTGCGGCGAGCATGTGGCGCAATCGGCGCTCCAATGGAATGACAGGAGCTATAACAGCGGTCCGTGCAGATCCCCGTCCAGCAAGGCCGCCGAACAACTCGCCGCACGCGCCTTGCTTGAACAAATTGCAGCACGGGAATCCACGGATTCCGGAGGGGCTGTCGTGATGGTGGATGAGGAAGATGCCGGCAGATTGACGGCGGATAATCCCAAGGGCCGTCTGCTCGAATTGTGCATGCAACGCCGGCTCGCGTTGCCGGCCCTTGAACATCAACCCGTTCCCGGAGGGTTTCAGGTTCGCATCGTTTCAGGGGAATCCGGCTCCCCGTCCTTTGTGACAAAATGGTATCAGTCCCCGGCCCGGAAAAGAGCGGAACAGGCGGCCGCCCGGGAATTGCTGGGATTCATGGTCCGGTTTCTTGAGAGCGGTGAGTCGTTGGAGACGGCTCAGACGCCGGATAATCCCAATCCGCCGAAATCCGGTTCGAGCAATGAGCGCGATCCGAGGCTCGCCATCAATGAGCTCCGGCAGGCGGGGGTCATACGCGACTTCGGATATGAAGAGATCGATCGCTCGGGACCGAGCCATCGCCCGGTTTTCACCATGGTTGGCTGGGTTACCGTCCCGAACGGAGAGAGAATCGACAGCGCCCCTGCTGAAGCCAGCTCCAAGAAGGAGGCGCAACGCGCGGCCGCGGAATTGTTAAATAAACGCCTGGCGGAGGCGGGGATCTTGCCGCGGGGGTCTGGAGATTAGCGCCCTGCTTTACGCTGATAGACCCAACTCGACGCGCAGCCTTGAGAAGTCGTATCTCTGCTTTGCTATTTTCCCAGCGAACCGGGAAGACATCAGCTCGGCCCTGGTCAGGCGCCGGAAGAGCGCGATTTTGTCCCGGGTTTTCATTGGAACCGAATACCCTGACAAAGGGAGTGCCCCCTTCGCCGGATGCGTTTCACAAGCCGCAGAGAAAGCACTCTTCAGATTGGAAATGAATTCTAGAAGTTCGTCGCGGTCCTTATCGAGTTTTAGGAGGCGCGCCTCTGCCTCAGCCAGCTTTTCCAGGAGCTCATCTCGGTCGGGATTTCGCATGCATACCTACCTCGGTCTGCAGTCGGCGAAGCTTGAACTGCTAGATAGGGGGTAAGCCTGAGAGGATTTTCAAGGATTCTGAAGATTCAGGAGGGTTCTTCATCATCCAGGATTCGCTCCAAAACCGTGATCAAAGCCGGCAAGTCTTCGGCAACCGTGCGCCAGACGATTTCCTCATCAATTCCGAGGTAATCATGGACCACCCGATGGCGCATCCCCACTATCTCATCCCAAGGAAGCTCTGGGTTCGCAGCGCGTCCCTGACTGCTGACCTGATTCGCCGCCTCGCCGATGATTTGGAGCAAGTGCAGCAGGGCAAGCCTGAGGACTTCACTGTTATCGAAGTCTGCACGAGTCTTCCCGTGCAATAGCGACTGAGCCTTGCGAGCCATGTCGAGCATGTGGGCCAAATAGACGTTGTCGTCATGCTGCATACTGAATCTCAGCTTCCGCCAGGATCTGATCCTTTAGGCGGGGATTGAGGGACCGGAAGGTCAGTAGATCAATCCTGCGGTTGTCAAAAAGCAGTGCGATTTCCTTCTCAATACGATGCAGGCCAAAGAAACCGGGAACATGGCCCGGCTCGAATTCAACGAGAACATCAATATCGCTTTCAGGGCCGAAGTCGTCTCGCAAGACGGATCCAAATAGAGCCAACCGGCTGATTCGGTACTTTCGGCAGATGTCGGCAATTGCCAATTTGTCGATCTGGACTCGGGCCACCGTCTGACTCCTTCTTCGAATTCCGAAAAGACCTCCAACGGCTATTGCGCAGCCAGAATTTACTCTCGGGCAGCCGACTACAGCTCTCTTTCTGTAGAACACAGCCGCAATATGCCTGGAATGGCCTTTGCGGTCAAGCCCTGGGTCAAAGCCCTCTCTCAAAAGGCAAACACAGGTACTCAATTGAGGTTACCGTAATGGGTGGC
Source organism: Candidatus Eisenbacteria bacterium (assembly GCA_018831195.1). NCBI lineage: Bacteria > Candidatus Eiseniibacteriota > Candidatus Eiseniibacteriota bacterium. The sequence goes on from JAHJDP010000094.1 coordinate 9,714, forward strand.
CGGAATGCCCCGGAATAGGTGGCCGGCTTCCACCGGAATGGGTGGCCGACATGGACCGGAATTCGGCCTTGAGTACGTCCTTGGCAGCGTCACGCTCATAAGCAAGTGGGTAACCATCAAACCATGAATGACTTACCACGACTGTTGGGCCCACGATGAGCGCCACGAGAAGAAATCCTTCGAAGCCTTCATCGACTGGGCCTACGCGCCGGCGCCTTCGTCGATCTCTACAAGATTGTGCAACAGGGCCTGCGCATCGGCCTCCCGAGCTATTCGCTCAAGAAGGTCGAGCAGCTCTATAAGCCAGCCGCGAAGGGGAGGTCACGACCGCCAGCGATTCGATCCTTTTCTACGAGAAATGACTTGAGGCGCAGAACGGCGACACGTGGGAAACGTCGGGAATCCTTAAGCGAGATCCGCAGCGACAGCAGCACTCATCCACCCGCAGGCACCAACCGCGCCTGCTGCACGTCATCCTCATAGATCAATTGACCATCTTCATCAAGCAGAGACCGGCACCAACCATCCCTTTCCTTCCGCACATACGCGAGACGCGCACGCGACCACGGATCCGCCCAACCCGGCGCGCTGCCGACGACAACCTCCAGCGGCCGGCCGAGCTCGAGCGATTCTTCCATCAGGTCGTAGAGAGCCGGCTCATCCAGATAGACCCAGGGCGCGGGAATAATCTCGTCGAGAAACCCCCAGCGCAGCCGGACCCCGTGGTGCAGGCGGCCGTATTGATAGAAGGCCAAGAGGGATTTTGTGTCGGCTTCAAGCCTGCGCCGGAATTTCGTCATCTCACCCTTCCGCAGGTAATCGGCCAGGGCACCCTTCGCCGCAAAAGGACGGCTGATATTGCATGTGCCGCTCACCAGCAGATCCAAGGTGATTCTCAGGGTGCGGCCGCGTCGATTGAGCTGCTTGGTTTTTTGCGGCGGCTCAAGCTCCGCGAGCCGGCGCTCTTCGGGATCAAAGCCGAGGGTGTGTAGAAGCCGGCGGACATTGACGGCGCCGATCACATCATACTCATTCAACTTCGCCGCGACTTCGGCGATCTCCTCGCCGAGGTAGGTGTCGATGGTGTGTCTCCCGATGTCCAAGAGAACAACTCCCTCGGGTTTCGCCGTGGGGAAGGCATGCACGATGACCCGGCGCAGGCGCGCCAGCCGCTCGGCCTCCATCCGTCGCCGCCGCTCGCGGCTTTTCCTCTGGGCTTCCATGACCACCGGATCGGGGCGGTCATGATGAGAACGGCGCAGCATTTCGATGCGGTCGATGACAGCCTGGCGCGCCGACCGGACGAGTTTATGACTCCGATCGAGGATCCACGCGCCATCCGGCTGCACCTGGATCGGCGCACCCCGGCGCCAATAGGAGGCCGAATCCGGCCGGATCGGAGTCCACCGGGGACTGATCGCCTCAACAACGGACATGACCTCATGGGGTCGCATCACGGGGCCATGGGCATCCAGGACGCAGATCGCCGTGCGCTGCGCCGACCATTCGAAGGATAATCCGCCACGCCAGGCCTCATTGAGATGCGCGGCGCTGAGCGGTTCATGCGGCCCAGGCAGAGGCTTCCCTTCAGGACGGATGAGTTTCAGCGGTGCAACCCACGGCGGCTTCAATCCGAGCCGAAAGGCCCAAAGATCAGATTCATGATGATGAGGATCGAGCGCGTAATGATCGTCGATGCGGAACACGGGCGGGCGGCCCGGCTTACAACGCTTCAACGAGGCCAGGGCGCGATCGGCGGGGAACACACCGGCCTCTTCAAAGCGCCGGGCAACCTCCTCCAACGTCATCGGCCCGCCGCGTTCAAGCAGCGCGACGATGAGCATCGAGTAGGGGATCGCTTCCCGGTGATGCTTAACGGCTTCGAGGCGCGGGACGTCGATGTCCAGCACTTTGCAATATGGGTTGATCTTATTCATGGCTTATCCGAATCGATATTAAGGCTAAAATTCGGCAGAGGCAATGAACGCCGGTGGCCTGCGAGAGCACGAGCCGTGGGAAACTACCGAGGAATCCTCGGTAGTTCAGCATGAAGACAGAGGGCGAGTTCGAGAGATACAGAAACCTTACGTTTGGTTCTTTCTTCTGATACCCTTTCCATATAGATTCCGGAAGGAGAATCCGCAATGTCTGCGACCACTTTTGAAAACTCAAAGCTCATTGAAATTTGCCGCAAAAATGGGGCGGTGATGATGGCCCTGAACCCCATAAACGGGTCCATCTAGACTAACATTTTTGACAGCTTTTCGAGTACCTCTTAGAGTCCCATCTCGGGACGAAGGAGGATGCGTTATGAAGAAGAGCAGATTTTCTGCAGAGCAGATTACCATGGCCCTCAGACAAGCCGAGGCTGGCACGCCAGTGGCCGAGGTGTGCCGTAAGCTCCAGATCACCGAACAGACCTTTTATCGCTGGAAGAAGAAGTATGGTAGTCTGGGTACTCCTGAGATCAGGGAGTTACGTCAACTCAGGGATGAGAACAAGAAGCTCAAGCATCTGGTCGCGGACCTTAGCCTGGACCGGCGTATCCTGCAGGAGTCTCTAAAAAAAAAGTTCTGATGCCCGCTGAGAAGCGGGCGTGGACCAGTTGGGCTATCGAGGCGTTTCAGATTTCCGAGCGACGGGCCAGCATTATAAGTGGATTCTCTCGAACGACGATTAGATATTGCTCCCGCCGTCCCCATCAAGAGCCGCTCAGGCGAAGGATGAAAGAGATCGCCTCGGTTCGGGTCTGTTACGGCTACCGGCGCTTGCATGTGGTCCTGCGTCGAGAATGTTGGCCCATCAGTCACAAGCGGGTTTATCGCTTGTACACAGAAGAAGGTCTTGGGCTTAAGCGGAAGCGAACTAAGCGCAGAAGAGCTGCGGTTGCCCGGCGCCAAATTCGTCCTGCCACCCGACCGACTGAGCGATGGGCGATGGACTTCATGCATGATACTTTAGCTGACGGGCGGAAGATGCGGGTGCTTACCGTGATTGATGTATTCACCAGAGAGTTCCTTGCTTTGGATGTACGGCAGAGATTTCGAGGAGTAGACGTAGCGGATGTTCTGAGTGGTCTTGTCGCTCGTCATGGCAAGCCGAAAACAATTCAATGCGATCAGGGAACGGAGTTTACGTCTATGGCTATGGATCATTGGGCATATTTGAACAAGGTCGGGTTGGACTTCAGCCGACCCGGAACTCCAGGGGACAACACCCGGAACGAAGCCTTTAATGGGACTGTCAGACGTGAGTGCTTAACGCTACATTACTTTTTGAATTTGCTGAATGCAGGAAGTAAGCTGTCAGCATGGAAGTTCGAGTACAATAATGAGCGCCCCCACGGCAGTTTGGGGCAAATTCCGCCGGCCGAATTCAGGGCTGGCTTAACCGCGGAAGAGGACCCGATCAGACAGTCAATTTAACTCTAGATCTGGACCTGGGTTGGGGGCAAGAACCGCAGGCTTAGATTATAACTCTAAACCTGGATCAGTTCCAGGGGGTCAGGCCAATCACCGGCAAAAGTTACCGGCTCAGAAATCAAGCTAGCAAAAACAAGGACAAGGAGATTAAATAGCAGCATCAACAATGGCTGGTTTTGAAATGATAATCAGTGGACGGTTTTGAAGTGATAGGTGACACTCCGCTTAGCAAATGCTGTGGAAAGACTTTAACTACCTTTCCGCGGCATCAAGTGTGAAACACAGGATTGATCTCTGCTTCCAATATGCTTTTGAAATCATTTCTCGTATCAATAATTCTGCAAACAGTGACAATAGCCCAATATTCATACTAAAGTTTTGGTTTGCATTTATTTATGGATAGAGTATTAGTTGAGACCATGGCATTGGAATGGTTATTAACTCGGGGGGCGGTGAAATGAATCTGAATCGATTGTGGAATGCCATTGGATCATCCGCAGTTATAATTGGTGTATTATATGCAATTGGATTTATTATTACAAAAGCATTTTATAACTATCTGGGTTTCGCAAATGTTTCTTTGACCACGCAGGAATATTTGCAAACCGCCTTGGTGTACATTTCTGCAACGCTAGCCTTTGGCGTATCGGATTGGCGTAGTTTGATATTTATTGCGATTCTTATCATTGTTTCCTACTTCATATATAGGCTGCTATCGCTGAAACCAAAAGGTAAGCAAAATGGAATGCGCATGGTTTCGAAGATTGTCATTGTTATTATTGTATTTTTTATAGTTGCTTCCTTGTCGCATTTGTTCCTAGGTAGTGTTGTGGAGATGGCAAGGCGGCCATTGTTGTCGAGTATTGAAGCGGTTAATCAGCAGGACAATATCTCCGTGTTTCATCCTATAGTCGTAAAGTATTTCGTTATGATGGGCGTTGTGCTATTTCAAATAGTACTCCTGGGCTGCTTGTATTTTGTATTGTCAAGTCGTTTTCGGCTAGAGAGTGAAACCTGTGGGTACGGCAAATTACTCCAAGGCCTCAGAAACGTTGGGTTTGTGGTTCTTTGCCTCGTTACTGTTCTTAATTTGGGCTTGACTATTACCTACTACGGCATGGGGGTCCACCCAAGACAATTCAAGAAGGTGCGACTTGTCACAGGAAAAACAGCAAATGAGTATGAGAATATCCTAATGATTGGTCGTGATTCGCATTTCTTTTATGGATTGGATTCGCAGCAGGATTATCTACGTGTCTTAATTGCACTAAGCGATATTAAAGGTATAACGTACTTGCCTGAAGTAGTCGAAGAAGGGGATAATTGATGAAACCACTTGCATTATATTCCATGCTGCTAATCACTGCAATATGTGGAGCATGCCATGGTGCCAACATTTTAATAGATACAGTTAATCACAACACTAGAAGCGTTCAGTTCATCTGCACGCCAAGTAATAGCATTCGTGAGCTGCTAATTATAGACAACTCAGGAGTAAAAGTGCGTTCTTTCAGTCTAGGGCCATCCGATCCGGCCTATCTCAACAGGGAAAGCGAAACACGGACTGTTTCTACAGCCTTGGGGTCTGGCCGCTATACTATGCGACTAACTAATGATGATGGTATTGAGTCAACATGTAACTTTACCCTTAGGGCGCCTAGAACGACGGATGAGGAAATTGGTGTAATGGCAGGAATTCTTAAATGGCTACTCCCTGATATGTCAAAGTATCAAGATCTAGTGGGCATTTATAAGCCTCTACCAGGTTGTAACAGTGATTTATACTTGTTTGATATAAATACATTAAACTGCGTAGGGCGGCTTACTGACACAGGTACGAATATTCAACCATCCTGGAGTCCTGATGGGAAATGGATCGCCTATTCATCACGCATAGGAGGGACTTATGACATTTGGAAGGCGCAATTAGGAGGGATGGAGCTCAGGCAAATAACGGATACGCCGAAAGTTAATGAATATTCTCCATTATTTAGTCCTGACGGTGAAAGAATATGTCATATAAGTGGTGAGAATATTGTAACCGTTAATGCAGAGAATGGCCAAATGATAGATACTATTAAAGCGAAGCGGGTGGATAGCTTACTTAAATGGCTGTGTTCTGAGGATGAAATATTATGTCAACTTACCTCTGGTGGTACTGCAGTGATAAGTCTAAAATCAGGTGAGTTGCGACAAACTGACTTGCTCGGAGACCAATTATCTTATTTATTGGCAACTCTACCAAATCTGGAGGAAATGATTGTTTTGGCAGAAACCGATGAGGAAATTACAATTAAGGTTGAGGCAGTACCAAAAGGTGAAGTGGTAAGAAGTATTAACATGCTAGGTAATTTAAAGCGACCAATATGCGATCCAACCGGGCAACTTATAGTTACTAATGGGTGAGGCGTCCCCAGTTTTCTTGGACACCGAATTGGGGTAAAACCAAGGAAACAAGGAGGGGAAGATGTCCAGGAAAAGAGAGGGTTCAAACAAGCAGGAAGGTGCTGGGAGAGGATTGACGGTGCAAGCGGAGGGAGCCC
>JAHJDP010000095.1 GCA_018831195.1 Candidatus Eisenbacteria bacterium
ACTTCAAAGCCTCCCACCTATCCTACACATGCTATTCCAAAATTCAATATCAAGCTGTAGTAAAGGTGCCGGGGTCTTTCCGTCTTTCCGCGGGTAAACGGTATCTTCACCGCTGCTTCAATTTCGCCGAGCTCTTCCAGGAGACAGCGCCCAAATCGTTACACCATTCGTGCAGGTCGGAACTTACCCGACAAGGAATTTCGCTACCTTAGGACCGTTATAGTTACGGCCGCCGTTTACCGGGGCTTCGGTTCAGAGCTTCGCCTTGCGGCTAACCCCTCCCCTTAACCTTCCGGCACCGGGCAGGTGTCAGACCCTATACATCGCCTCATCGGCTTGGCAGAGTCCTGTGTTTTTAGTAAACAGTCGCTTGGGCCTCTTCACTGCGGCCCCCTCCGCTCCACCCGCGAGGGGTTTCACTTCAGGGGCATCCCTTATTCCGAAGTTACGGGATAATTTTGCCGAGTTCCTTCCCGAGGAATCACTCGAGCACCTTAGGATACTCACCCCACCTACCTGTGTCGGTTTACGGTACGGTCACCCTACAGATTCACATAGAGGGTTTTCTTGGCAGCATGATTAGGGCCAGTTTATGTCCTAATGGACTCCCCATAACCTCTCAGGCTGCGGATTAAACCGCGGCTGTCCGGATTTACCTAGACAACCACCCTACTGGCTTAGACCGGCACTTCCAATCGCCGGCTGGCCTTTCACTTCTGCGTCACCCCATAGCTCAAACACCTGCAAAGTGGTACAGGAATATTAACCTGTTTCCCATCGCCTACGCCTTTTGGCCTCGGCTAAGGGGCCGACTAACCCTGAGCGGATTAACCTTCCTCAGGAAACCTTAGGTTTACGGTGAACGGGTTTCTCACCCGTTTTATCGCTACTCGTGCCGGCATTCTCACTTCTGGTTCGTCCACCGGTTCTTATCGAACCGACTTCAGCCTACGCCAGAACGCTCCCCTACCAATCCAGATCCCCCGCAGGGTATCTAGAGTCCACAGTTTCGGCACCAGGCTTGAGCCCCGCAAATTATCGGCGCGGAATCACTTGACTAGTGAGCAGTTACGCACTCTTTAAATGATGGCTGCTTCTAAGCCAACATCCTAGCTGTTTAGGCAATTCCACATCCTTTGATACACTTAGCCTGGATTTTGGGGCCTTAACTGATGATCTGGGTTGTTTCCCTCTCGGCCACGGAGCTTATCCCTCGTGGCCTCACTCCCGCGATACATGTGAGCGGCATTCGGAGTTTGACTGGGGTCGGTAACCTGGTGGGGCCCCTAACCCAATCAGTGCTCTACCTCCGCCACAAATTTACGCGAGGCTGCCCCTAAAGACATTTCGGGGAGAACCAGCTATCTCCGAGTTTGATTGGTCTTTCGCCCCTACCCACAGCTCATCCCCTAACTTTTCAACGTTAGTGGGTTCGGACCTCCACGCGTTTTTACACGCGCTTCATCCTGGCCATGGGTAGATCACTCGGCTTCGGGTCTACTAAATACGACTCAACGCCCTATTAGGACTCGCTTTCGCTTCGGCTCCGTGTCTTAGACACTTAACCTTGCCGCACTCAGTAACTCGCCGGCTCATTATGCAAAAGGCACGCCGTCAGCATTCCCGGATCCGAAGATCCAGTTCAGCCTCCGACAGCTTGTAGGCAGATGGTTTCAGGTACTTTTCACTCCCCGCCAGGGGTGCTTTTCACCTTTCCCTCACGGTACTGGTTCACTATCGGTCGTCAGAGAGTATTTAGCCTTGGGAGGTGGTCCTCCCAGATTCACACAGGGTTCCACGTGTCCCGTGCTACTCGAGAACTAATTAAGGAGCTACTTTTCTTTCACCTACAGGCCTATCACCTTCTTTGGGAGACCTTTCCAGGTCTTTCGATTAGAAAAGTAGTTTATAACTCCTTGTCGGATCCGCGTCCCCAACACAACTAGTCTCACAACCCCGCCGGCACAACGCACACGGGCTTTAACATGACGACGGTTTAGGCTCTTTCCCTTTCGCTCGCCGCTACTCAGGAAATCGAGATTTCTTTCTCTTCCTGGAGGTACTTAGATGTTTCAGTTCCCTCCGTTCGCCTCACCCAAACTATATATTCATCTGGGTGATGACGGGGTATGACCCCCGCCGGGTTGCCCCATTCGGAAATCTCCGGGTCAAAGCTTGTTTGCAGCTATCCGGAGCTTTTCGCAGCTTGCCACGTCCTTCATCGCCTTCTGACGCCAAGGCATCCTCCATCTGCCCTTAGTAGCTTGACCGAACTCCTAGATGCATGATATGGTCTTTGACCAAGCACACAGACCCAATAACATTGAATCTGTGACGCTCAGCAAAACCTCAGAGCAACTTAAGACAGATTGCAGTTGTCAAAGAACAAATATTGCTGCTTTTTTCGGGTTTCAGGCTGAAACCCAACAGCTAAATCCGAAAGAAAACCCACCACCCTCACAAGGTCATGATATTAATCTGTGGAGATAACCGGGCTCGAACCGGTAACCTCCGCCGTGCAAGGGCGGCGCTCTCCCAGTTGAGCTATATCCCCCTCAGATTACTAAATCATCTCGAGGCGGTGGGCCTAGGTAGAGTTGAACTACCGACCTCACGCTTATCAGGCGTGCGCTCTAACCAACTGAGCTATAGGCCCAATCATGCATCGGAAGAAAAGCATTACTGCTTTCCTTCGTCAACACCTGAGAAACGAAGGTCGAAAACAGAAGGGAAGGCGGCGATCCGACATCGGAACGACCTGAGAGTTGCCCCTTGGTTCCCTCTCAGAGGGACCTCGGATGCTAACACTCCCTAGAAAGGAGGTGATCCAGCCGCACCTTCCGGTACGGCTACCTTGTTACGACTTAGCCCCAATCACGAGTCTTACCTTCGGCACTTTCCTCCCTTACGGGTTGGGTAAGTGACTTCGGGTACTACCCACTTTCGTGGCTTGACGGGCGGTGTGTACAAGGCCCGGGAACATATTCACCGCTGCCTGCTGATCAGCGATTACTAGCGATTCCGGCTTCATGCAGTCGAGTTGCAGACTGCAATCCGAACTGGGGCCGGCTTTTTGGGATTGGCTCCACCTCGCGGCATTGCAACCCATTGTACCGGCCATTGTAGCACGTGTGTAGCCCGGGGCATAAGGACCATGAGGACTTGACGTCATCCCCGCCTTCCTCCGCCTTATCGGCGGCAGTCCCCTTAGAGTGCCCAGCTTTACCTGATGGCAACTAAGAGCGAGGGTTGCGCTCGTTGCGGGACTTAACCCAACATCTCACGACACGAGCTGACGACAGCCATGCAGCACCTGTGCACAGACCCCGAAGGGAAGAAATATTTCTAAATCTGTCCTGTACATGTCAAACCCCGGTAAGGTTCTTCGCGTTGCATCGAATTAAACCACATGCTCCACCGCTTGTGCGGGCCCCCGTCAATTCCTTTGAGTTTCAACCTTGCGATCGTACTCCCCAGGCGGAACACTTAATGCGTTAGCTGCGGCACAGGAGGGGTCGATGCCTCCCACACCTAGTGTTCACCGTTTACGGCTAGGACTACCAGGGTATCTAATCCTGTTTGCTCCCCTAGCTTTCGCGCCTCAGCGTCAGGAGCAGGCCAGAAACGCGCCTTCGCCACTGGTGTTCCTCCCGATATCAGTGCATTTCACCGCTACACCGGGAATTCCCGTTTCCTCTCCTGCCCTCAAGTCCGGCAGTTTGAAGCGCAGTTCCCTGGTTGAGCCAGGGGCTTTCACACCTCACTTGCCGAGCCGCCTACGCGCCCTTTACGCCCAGTGATTCCGAACAACGTTTGCTCCCCCCGTGTTACCGCGGCTGCTGGCACGGAGTTGGCCGGAGCTTCTTCTGCAGGTACCGTCAAACACTGGGGGTGTTAACCCCGGTGCATTTCTTCCCTACTGAAAGGGGTTTACAATCTAAAGATCTTCATCCCCCACGCGGCGTCGCTCGGTCAGGGTTGCCCCCATTGCCGAAGCCTCTCGACTGCTGCCTCCCGTAGGAGTCTGGGCCGTATCTCAGTCCCAGTGTGGCTGACCATCCTCTCAGACCAGCTACCCATCGTCGCCTTGGTAGGCCGTTACCCTGCCAACAAGCTAATGGGACGCGGGACCACCCTCAAGTGACAGCTTACAAGTAGAGGCCATCTTTGATGACTCGACCATGCGATCAAATCATATCATTCGGTATTAGCCCTCCGTTAGGAGGGTTATCCCCAACTCAAGGACAGGTTTCCCACGCGTTACTCACCCGTTCGCCGCTTTCCACAGACCCGAAGGTCCGCTTCACGCACGACTTGCATGCCTAATCCACGCCGCCAACGTTCGTTCTGAGCCAGGATCAAACTCTCCATGGCTATTAAACTCGACGATGCAACAACAACCCCTAAAAGAGGTCATCGTGCATCAAAGACTCAATTAGGTTTCAGGGCTCGAGTTACTCTCCCCAAAACCCACCGAGTCGGGCTCGCACGCCTTACCCTTCTGTTTTCAAAGAACAAAAATCGCGCAACACTGCGCGTCCTGCAAAATTTTATAAAAGACAATCCTCCCCGTCAACTTCCCTGCCGGAACGGGCAGATGAAGTTCCCGTGAGGCGTTGCTAACACTATGCAAACCCCGGATAAGAGTCAACACACTTTCTTCGACAAAAAGCAAAAAATCTTTAGCTTCACTTATTCTATTGAATAACAACAAGTTAGAATCAAAAATTCCTCGCTGATTGACCCTCAGCTCCTCTCATGGTTTGCTCTTTTCTATGAAAGCCTTCCTGATTTCAGCTGTGGCGACCCCTCTTCTCTTGGGGGCCATCCTCTTTGGATTATTCCAATGGGCGGGGGATGATCTCCCACGCCCCCAATCGTTCCGAGAAGTTGAGGCCAGTCTCAAAAGTCGGGTTTTGGATACCCATGGCCAATTAATTCGGGAATTTTACATCGAGGATCGCTCGCCGATTGCCCTTCCCCATGTTCCGAAGCCATTCCTTGATGCGATCATCGCGACGGAGGACCGCCAATTCAGCCGGCACTGGGGAATCGATCTTATCGGCATCCTTCGAGCCTTCAAGGCCGATGTCATGTCCGGCAGTTTCACACAGGGAGCCTCAACCCTGACACAGCAGTTGGCCCGCAATGTCTTTCTGACACATCAACGCACCGTACTCCGCAAGCTCCGCGAGGCTGTTCTGGCCATCCGCTTAGAAAGGGCTTTCGGCAAAGATGAAATCCTTGAGTTATATATTAACCAAGTCTATTTCGGCGAGGGCGCCCACGGAATTGAGGCGGCGGCCTATCGATTCTTTGGGATATCAGCAGCTGATCTCAACATTCCACAAAGCGCCCTCCTGGCGGGGATTCTCGCCGGCCCAAACGCCTTCTCACCTTTTCGCCATCCCGAAAAAGCCTTATCACGGCGCAATATAGTTCTTCGCCGGATGAGAAATATGGGTTCTCTTTCTGAAGAGAATTATCTGGTATATCGGGAGGAGCCCCTCGGATTGAACCCACCCGACCGGATCTCCCCCCTCGCACCCTATGCTACGGAGATGGTCCGCCAATATGTCATTCAGAATTACGGGCCGGAAGCCCTTTTTAGAGAGGGTTTAACAATTTGGACCACGATAGATCTTGATCTTCAGGCCGAAGCCGAAAAGAACGCGATTGAGCACATCGATTGGGTGCGAAAGACATATGGAAAACCCCAGCCTTTTACAAAAACTGGAGAGGATACCATCGGACTCGGTCCTCTTCAAGTTGCACTGGTGGCCATCGAGCCGCAGACCGGAAGCATACGAGCCCTGATCGGCGGGCGTGATTTCGCCGCCAGCCCCTTTAACCGGGCTATTCAGGGGATGGGATTCCAGCCCGGCTCCTCATTCAAACCCTTTGTTTTTGCCGCGGCGATGGAAAGAGGTTGGCATCCAAATGATTTCATTGTCGATGCACCGGTCGAATATGAAATTCCCGGTGCGTCTGGGAGTGAACGCTATTACAGTCCCAAAAACTTCAGTGAGACCTTCGCCGGACCCGTTGTTCTTCGGTACGCCCTGGCCAAATCCATAAATGTCGTCGCCGTACGCCTCCTTGAGGAAATCGGCGCGGATAATGTTATTGAAATGGCCCATCGCCTCGGCATTCGGAGCCGGCTGAATCCATTTCTCAGTCTCGCACTTGGCTCCTGCGTGGTCACGCCTATGGAATTGACGAACGCCTATGCGACACTGGCAAATCAGGGGATTCGAACTGAACCCTATATTATCGAGAAGATAGAAGATCGGTACGGTGCGACACTTGAGGATCATGAGCCCAAAAGCGAATCGGTCCTGGATGCACGCATCGCCTTCATCACGACGCATATGATGCAATCGGTCCTGGATTTTGGCACGGGTCAGATGGCACGCCAATATGGCTTCAACGCGCCGGCGGCCGGCAAGACAGGCACGACGGATGATTATACAGACGCCTGGTTCGTTGGTTTTACACCCTACATGGCTCTTGGAGTCTGGGTTGGTTATGACCGGAAAATCGCAATCGGTCACAAGGTGACCGGCGCGGTGGCCGCATTGCCCATTTGGGCTCGAACCATGTCGTTTGTGGCCGACCGCAAGGGGCCGACGCCCTTCGCGCCGCCCCGTGGCGTTTGCATTGTGAGAACCTGCATCGATTCAGGCCAGCTTGCGGGACCCAACTGCCCCCAACCGGTCGAGGATTGCTATCTCACAGGCATGGAACCCGTGGAGATCTGCGATCTCCATGGCCCGCAGGGAGTGGCAGAGAGCCAAAATGCGCCTCAGACATTTCGCGAGCAGGATCGCTGGAAACTCCACCGGGATCCCTGGTAAGAAGCCTCCCTGGATTCTTCAGATCTTGGAATGAAATGTTTTGGAAAAGCCCTCGGGAGTCACATACCCGGCGATGAGATGCGCCCTCTCGGACGGATCTGAAGATAAGGTTACTAATCGAGCCAATTCCTCCGGCACGGGCTTCTTTTCGGTTTCATAGTAAACTTCAAAGATGGGATCCCCCCTTTTTACCGGCTCACCGATGCTCTTCAGTATTCGTACGCCGACACCGGGAAAGATAGTATCATCCGCGCGGAGGCGGCCGCCACCCACACGCCCCAGAAATAATCCCATCTCCCTACCCTTAATCGCGGATACGTAACCGTCAGAATCGGCAAGAACCGTCATTGTTTCCGGTGATTGTGGGAGTTTTTGAAGAAGGGTTTTGGAATCTAATGTACAACCCTGAGCCCGGATCCACTTCTCAAAAACCTGTAAAGCCGCACCTGACTTCAATACATCCCGGATCCGGTTGCGTGCATCAGACATATCGTCCACCCGTCCCGTTTGTACAAGAAGAACACCGCCCAGAACCTCGACAAGTTCGCTCAGGTCAAATGGCATCTCCTCACCCATGAGCATGCGGATGGATTCTTCCACCTCGATGGCGTTACCCACCGTCCGCCCTAGAACGCCTTCCATGCGGCTCAAGACCGCAATGGATTTGAGTCCCAGCTTCTGCGCCGTTTTGACAAGCCGCTCCGCCAAATCTCTCGCCTTGGGGAGGGTCGTCATAAAAGCCCCTTCACCATATTTGACATCCAAGACGAGATATTGGAGGCCGGCCGCCGCCTTTTTGCTCAGAATGCTGCTCACAATAAGGGGTGGTGAGGCAACGGTCGCCGTGACATCCCGTAGGGCATAAAGCCGACGATCAGCGGGGACGAGTGAGGGTGTCTGCCCGGCGATAAAGAGACCCACTCTTTCCAGCTGACGGCCCATCTCCTCCTCGCTGAGGGCGACTCTATATCCAGGTATGGCCTGCAGCTTATCCAGGGTCCCGCCGGTATGGCCCAAACCCCTTCCGGAGATCATCGGGACTTTCAAACCCAGGGCCGCGAGCACAGGAGCAAGCACAAGAGAGATTTTATCTCCGATGCCGCCGGTGGAATGTTTATCAACGAAGGGTCCCGCGAAACCTTTCCAATCAAGCACATGGCCGCTTTCCATCATCGATCTGGACAAAGCCTCCGTCTCAGTGCTTGTCATTCCCTTGAGAAAAACAGCCATGAGGAAAGCAGTCATTTGATAATCGGTGATTTTATCAGAGAGGAAATCCGCCATGAAGAGGCCGATCGTCTCAGGTGTAAGTTCATTCCCGTCGCGTTTTTGTTCAATCACCAATCTTGGATCCACATGATGGACGGCGCGGGCACCCTCTTTAAAAGAGTTGTCATCGTTTGCCGCACCGGAGTCTTTCACAGCAGCCGGATCGGGCAATAATTCAGACAGCCGGACGCATTCAACCTCATTGGGATGTGAACCGAACATTGTGATATCGAGATCGTTCGTCACCTGCCGGAGGACTTCCCGGCAGGCGCCGCACGGGCTGACGGGGCTATTGCCGGAGGAAGCGAGGTAAAGATGTGTAAAATTCCTCAATCCCCGGCTCATCGCCCTAAAGACAGCCACCCGCTCGGCACAGAGTCCCAACCCAAAACTGGCATTCTCGACATTGCATCCCTCGGTGATGATTCCGTCCGCGGTAACCAGGCGAGCCGCGACATGAAAACCAGAATAGGGCGCATAAGCGTGATCCAACAATTGCCTTAATGCGGTGTAATGCTCTTTTGGGTTCGATTCCATATCTCCGTTCCCATTCATTCAGCCGGATCTTGCTCTGCGAGCTGAATTCACCTCGGTCAATTGATCTCGGTTTTCCAATCCTATCAATCTCACGGCCTTTACCAAAGCCATCTTGAGACAAGAAAATCATTTGTGGTAACGTCTGACTATGTCTGAAATAGAAGATAAGGGCAATGGCTACCATCTGATGGATTTGGTGCGCCGGCTAAGGGGCAAGGATGGGTGTCCGTGGGACCGGGATCAGACCCTCAGATCTTTGACACCTTATCTCTTGGAAGAAACCCACGAAGTGATGGAAGCCATTGAGATTGAGGATGACGAGAAGCTTCAAGAGGAATTGGGTGACCTTCTCTTTATCGTTCTCTTTTTTACCGCGATCGCAGAGGAAAAAAACGCCTTCTCCCTGCCTGATGTCATTCAAGGAATCCGTGAGAAAATTTTGGTTCGCCACCCGCACGTTTTTAAGAACCCCACACACCTGACCAACTCCGACGCGCATGCACAATGGGAACATATCAAGAGGACGCAACGCGCCGATAAGAAGAGGCCTCTTCTTCAGGCGGGCGCCGCGGGATTGCCGGCGCTTCTGCATGCCTTTCGGATCCAGGAAAAGGCCGCCTCTTTCGGATTTGATTGGGATGCGCTGGAACCTATCTTTAAAAAGATCCAAGAGGAACTTGATGAAGTCCGGGAGGCCATGGCCTCCGATCCCGAAGGGCCACGAACGGGGCAGGAGATTGGAGACCTACTTTTTTCAGTCGTTAATCTGGCCCGCCACCTGAAACAGGACCCGGAAAGATCCCTGAGAGGGACAGCGGATCGGTTTTGCGGCCGCTTTGACAAAATGAATTCCCTTATCCAAGCGGACGGCCTTCGGCTTGAAGAAGCATCACTCGATACACTCGATCAGTACTGGGAAAGAGTCAAATGGGCGGAAGAGTCCTGACCGGACTCAGGAATTGGAGATTTGATTCTTTCTTCCTACAATTCGTGAATATTATTAAACTCAATCTCCTCACGAATGATAAAAATAAAAATCCCAGCTCTCTTCTTTTCAGCCGAACAATGGAATCCCGGTGGTTGAAGCAGGACTTGAAGGCTATCACCTGTATTCAATCGGATCTCTTTTTCGTCCCATGATAATGTCACCGGCCCGGACTTGATATAAATACAGGCCAACCCCTCATTTTTCAGAAAATCCGCCATCCGATTCTCATTAGGGGGCAACTCAATATAATAAGCGGCCAGTCTACACCCATCTCTTTCCTCACCATATTTCCAAAGGGAATACCCTCCAATCCGGCCGGTGAGGAGTTGTTGGGACTCCAGCAAATGCTCTCCTCGATCCCTATTTTCCTGATCCCTTACAAGTTCGGCCAGAGGAAGACCGAGAGCGCCGGCAATCCTGGAAAGGGCTGGAATGGTCGGAGAGGACTTGCCACGTTCGATATCGCCGAGATAGGTCGCGGACAAACCAGTGCCCGTGCTGAGATTTCTGAGACTCCGTTTTTGTGTATGGCGGATTCTTCGAATCTTCTCTCCAATTGTCAAAGTCACTTTTTCTCTCCACTTTAATAACAATACACGGACCGAGTTGCCCAAAGGAGCTCCACAGTCCCACCTGACTTATTTGATAAGATGATCCTATCCCTCGTGCAGGCATGGAGTCCCATGCCCGTTGTGAGCTGGCGTCCATCACCATCCACCCAAGCCTGTATCTCTCCGTTTATAACGATGATGAGATCCTCTGTTGGAGGAACTTCGCCAGAGAGAATCCCCTCCGCCTTGAGATGGATCCGGTGAAGCTCGAGAGCTGAAAAGGACCAGATTTCACTCAAGCGCTCCAATGAAGCAAGGCCGTCTGGGGACTCCAGAATCCTCCGGTGGCCCGATGAATGAATGTGAGGGGAATCGAGGGGTGGAAGTTCCAGCAGGCAGGCTGTCGAAACTTGAAGGGCTTGCGCCAGCCGGTCGAGCAACTGTACCGTCGGTGCCGTTCTGGCTCGTTCGATCTCAGAAATGTGTGTGGCGCTGATACCGGAGATCTGCTCCACATCCTTGAGCACGAAACCGCGGGCTTCCCGAATCCGCCGGAGCTTCTGGCCCAAGAGACGACACATGGTTTTCGCCATCATGAATCTCCCTTATCACCTTCATGAAATCACAGTACCGGAGTTCATTGAGTTGTTGATTTGGTCAGCTTTTTTTAGGGAGGAGATTTGATCCCCCAGCAGTAGATAAAGGCCTTTGCCATGAGCCGGGCTGTAACATAATCTGCGGCGTGCGCGCCAGCTCTCGGACTGTGTTCCATAAAATCTAATCCGATGACGGTCCGGGTACGGCCGACGTGCCTTAAAATCCGAGTGATTTGACGCCAATCCAGCCCTCCCGGTTCCGGGGTCCCCGTCGAGGGAAGCAGTGAGGGGTCCAAGACATCCAGGTCGCAGGTGATATAAACCGGATCCCCGAGGATATCATCCAGCCGCCTCAGAGAGGCCCCCAAGTCTTCATGGATTTGACGGGCCCAGATGACCCGGCTCGACTCCAGACATTCCCTCTCTCCACGGCTGAGACTCCGGATCCCGACCTGAATAAAGGGGTAGATCTCCCTCACCCGGGCCATAACGCAAGCGTGGCTGAGATCCGACCCCTGATATGTTTCCCTTAGATCGGCATGAGCATCCAACTGAAGAACATGAATGTTTACGCCTGCACGCTTATATGCCCGCAACACTCCGACCGTGAGAGTATGCTCCCCTCCCAGCACCACCAGACGCCGATTTTTTCCCAAGAGCGCATAGCAGGCTTCCTCAACAACAGCCATCATCTGAGCCGGCCCGCTGACAACCGGCTCAATGGGCGGCAGGGTCGCGATGCTCAAATCGCCCAGATCGGCATCGGTCTCTTCATCATAAGATTCCAGTTGATAGGATGCCTGAAGGACGGCGCTGGGACCCCACCGAGTCCCGGGTTCATAACTGGTGGTGAGGTCGTAAGGTATTGGTAATATTAGAATTCTGGCTTCTTCAGGAGATAGGTCGAATCCCGCAAAGGAGGTGAGTCTAGGGCCCGTTTCGAACGACCGAGAGTCCACTATTGCCCCTCATGAATTGGTAAGATACTGCCGTTGATAGGATACGGGGTCAATTATAGGGCGCGCAAGGGGTATTCATCGGCACGCAGGGACCCTGAACTTGGCCCGGATTTCCAACATCCGGCCCGAGAATGGGGGTTGACTGTATTTCACGGGTGAGTCTAGCCTCTAGTTATGGAGTGATTGATGAGCCGACTCGATCGGCTGTTTTTGTTAGATACAAAATGGGAGTCCTTGTTGAAACAACCTAGACGAAAAGAGATCCTCGCTGGAATCACCGCCATGGCGGGTCTCCTCGGCCTTGCTCTCTTCTCCGTCGGGGGACCAATTCCCGTCTCAATCCCAAAGGCACAAGAAATTGCGATTTCGGAGAAAGCGCCCTGTTCCGAAGAATGGGAAGGAAGTCTTCCAATAAATGATGAGGAAATTATCCTCGGGATGACCTTTGTTCCGGTGACCATCACCGCCTATAGCTCCACCATAGATCAGACCGATAAGACACCGTGGCTCACCGCTTCACTCACACGGACACGCCCCGGTGTTTTGGCCCTCTCCCGCGACCTAATCAAGACATATGCACCGGATGCACCTTTTGATTATGGCGATCTGGTCCTGGTTTCCGGCGTCGGACTCTTCCGCGTCGAAGATACAATGAATGCCAGATGGGAAAATCGGGCTGATATTTGGTTTCCAACGAAATATCAGGCCCGGCGTTGGGGAAACCGCAAAGGACTTCTCGCCAAGATCAAAGGCCAATCCACATCCCCCCTGCTGGTGGCCAATGAAGCGCACCTCGCCACGATCCTGTATTCTCAGTAATTTGTTTGGCCCAGAAGCGCCGAGCTACCACAATTCATCACGTTCCAATGAGGCAAAGATCCTGCAGTAGCTGTCATACCGGCCGGCAAGTTCGGGTATTCCCGACCGGATGGCCCTGATAACCGCACACCCTGGTTCGCTCCGGTGCCGGCAATCCCTAAATTGACAATCCCTAATGAGGTCACGGAACTCCGGAAAATAGTGAGCGAGGTTTAATGGTTCCAGACCCCAGGGCCGGATATGCCGGAGCCCCGGTGTATCGAGCACGACACCTCCCGTTGGAAGATCCAGCCAATCGACCCGCGTTGTCGTGTGAACCCCACGGCCAGTGGAAGGGCTGATAGGAAGGGTTCGAAGACCGGCTTCGGGAACAAGCCGGTTCAGGAGCGTCGATTTGCCGACACCGGAAGGACCCACCAATAATGAAATTCGATTCCTGAGGACCGATCGGAGCTCTTCAATACCATCCCCCAATAACGCGGAGGTCCGGATGACTCTGTAACCCAACGGTTCATGAGGTATTAAAGGGGATGCGTCAGCCGCACCCACCAAATCCCATTTATTGACACAGATCGAGCCGGTTACCCCCGCCACCTCGCTGAAAAGAAGAAGACGGTCCAGGAGCCGCGAATTGAAGGGGGGTTCAGCAACGGAGACGACACAGATGACCGCGTCCACATTGGCCGCGATGATCTGCTTTATTGGTGGACGGAGGCTGCCGACCCGGGAAATTTCATTTTTGCGATCGAACAACTTGGAAAGGGTGGGTACGTTTTCATCGAGAATCAACTCCAGCCGGTCCCCGACGACGAAGGGTGTCGTCAATTGGCGGGGTCCCTTTTTAAAGCGGCCGGGAAGAGCCATCGTGTAATCCCGATCGGAGCGGATCGTGAACTTTTGCGAGTGAATGGCAATAACCACTCCCGTGATCCGTCTCTTCCGCTCTGAGGTCCCCTGTGGCATCTTTAGCTGAACACCTTCATTCTGAAGCTGGTTTCTTCCGGTGTCCGGGTTCATCACCGGCCCTGGCGATCCGCATGAGATGAAAGGATCCACCAATATCATCCAATATAAACCCAACCTTGGGAAACACCATGACCCCGCCTGAAGAAAAATGTGACGAAACGAGACCTCCCGTAGGTCGACTCGATTCGGGGGAGGCCGTTCAGCCGGATCTTGAGATGGAGGCGGAACAGCTTCCGGGGCCGGATGACGATGAGCTGCGGACGATGGCGGGATGGGTCCGCTGGGGTTGCACGCAGATCGATCCCGCGGATGCCGGGGAACGATTGGATCGTTATCTTGCCCGACGCTTCACGTACCGCTCCCGAACCGATTGGGCTCAGAAGATCCGGGAGGGAAGGATTCGAATCGATGAACGGATCATCCGACCCTCTTACCTGCTCAAGACAGGAGATATGCTGCAGTATCGTGCCCGGCTTTTACCTGAACCTGAAGTCGACGCCGATTGCCCTACAGTTTATGAAGACGACGCCCTTCTGGCCGTGAACAAATCTGGGAATATTCCGGTTCATCCAGCGGGACGGTACTTTCGCAATAGTCTCCTGCTCCAGCTGGAAGAGCACAAGTATGGGCGGGGGATTTTGCACATCGTCCATCGTTTGGATCGTGAAACAAGTGGCGTCATCCTTTTTACTAAATCGAGTGCTTGGGCGCGCGAGCTCTCCTTCCAATTTGAGAATCGCAAGATCGAAAAGACCTATTTGGCCGTTGTCTGGGGACATTTGGAAAACGAGCGGCTTATCGATCTTCCCCTGGGTCAAAACGGCCAATCAAAGGTTCGCAAGGCCGTGGGGATCGTTCCCGGAGGCCGTCCTTCCCGAACACAAGTCCGGCCGCTTTCCTACGGAGAAAAGGTGACCCTGGTCGAGGCCAGGCCGCTGACCGGCCGGCTTCACCAAATCCGGGTTCATCTTCGCGCCATCGGCCACCCGATTTTGGGTGATAAGTTATACGGGAAGGATGAGGAGTACTTCCTGAAGTTCCTCGGCGGAACACCCCTATCAGAGGAAGATTATGAAGATTTGGGGTTTCGACGGCAGGCTCTGCACGCCTGGAAAATATCGATTGAGCATCCTGTTTCGAAGGAGCTGCTTGAAATAACAGCCCCCCCAAATTCCGAATTGAAAGCATTATTCGAAAAATTCAAATTGGAATTTAAAGACGGGTCATCGTGAGCCGCTGATGGAGATGCTGCTCGTCAAGATGCTGGAGGAATCGTCGATGAACCTAATCCATCCTCTTCGAAGGGTTCCTTTGGTGAATCGGACTCACATGCGGCCGGGCCCAATCGCAAAGTCGACCTCAATGGAAAGTCGCCCTCAAAGCCATTACACCGACACACCCTACTGCAACCTAGGAAACAGAGCGCCCGTCCCCCCCACCGCCGGAATACGTTTTCATGACCTCGGCATAGCGAATAAGGGTGGAATCAACCTCCCCGAAGACCGTCTTAGGTTCCCACGATCCGTCCGGGTTTTGACTTCCGGCCGGAATGCCAGTGAGGATTTCAATTCCTTCCTCAATCGTGCTGATGGCATAGACATGAAAACGCCCCTCGCGGATGACCTCAACCAGCTCTTCTTTCAACATGAGATCCTTAATATTCAGTTTGGGGATTAGAACG
Organism: Candidatus Eisenbacteria bacterium; assembly: GCA_018831195.1. Taxonomy (NCBI): domain Bacteria; phylum Candidatus Eiseniibacteriota; species Candidatus Eiseniibacteriota bacterium. The sequence continues at coordinate 15,224 of JAHJDP010000095.1, forward strand.
CCCTGTGTACCCGTCAATCCCTTTGCCTTGCAGATATGATAGAAACCCTCAATCTTTTCATTCACACCACCGATCGGCTGAATTTCACCATGCTGATTCACTGAACCGGTGACAGCACAATCCTGGCGGATGGGGAACCCGGAGAGACTACTGAGGAGGGCATAGATTTCAGTACTGGAAGCGCTGTCCCCATCAATGCCCGAGTAGGATTGTTCAAAACAGATACTCGCAGCCAATGTCAACGGCTTGCTCTGCGCAAAACGATGGCGGAAAAATCCTTCAAGAATCAAAACACCCTTGTCATGAATCCGGCCTGATAGATCGACTTCGCGCTCAATACTGACGATCCCCCCCTGCCCGACACTGGTCTTGGTTGTGATCCGGGTCGGTCTTCCAAAGGCATAGTCTCCGAGGTCGAATACAGAAAGGCCGTTCACCTGCCCGACCTTGCATCCCTCCGTATCCCCGAGAATCGTCCCCTCCTCCATCATTTCCTGCAGTTGATCTTCGATTTTTTGAGAACGGTAGTCGCGCTCTTGAATCGCCTTCTCCACATGGGAGCCGCTGATGACCGGTACTTTCTCGTCGCCCGCCCAGAAATTGGCCTCCCGGTGTACATCCGCTACGAGACTGAAATATGTCGTGATTTTATTCTGGCGGCCGGCCCGGCGGACACCGTATTCAACGAGAGCCGCCACACCCGAGGCGTCCATTTGGCGCAGTCCTTCCTTTCTGGCCAACGTGCAGACAAAGCCGGCGTAGCGGTGGACATTCTCTTCTTCGCGCGGCATGATTGAATTGAACTCGGCTTTAACTTTGAAAATCTTGCGGAAATCTTCATCCATGGAGTAGAGAATATTATAACTATAGGAATCTCCGATCATGAGAACCTTGACATCTATATCGATTGGTTCGGGTTTTAAAGCATTTGCCGAGACAAGGTAGAAGGGATCATAGGTCTGGATATCCACCTTATTGTGCTTCAGCGTTCTTTTTAGGGCGGCCCAAACACCCGGTTCCACGATCATATCCAGCAGATTGAGAATGAGACACCCGCCGTTCGCGCGAAGGATGCTGCCTGTCTTTATCCGCGTAAAATCGCTGCTCCAAAAACCGGGTTTTTCCATAACCCTCTCTATCGTGCCAAAGAGATTTCGGTAGTTCGGGCTTGTTTCAAAGATAGCCGGTAGTCCCTTGGTATGTGAATTATCCACAACTACATTGACGCGGTAGGCCCGGAATTTATCATCATTGCCCCTTTGATTTGCTTTGGGCTCCTCTTCCCCCTGATTCGTCAATTCCTCAAGGTTGTCGAGAATCTCTTCCCGCACTTGCTCCAAATATTCCCTCACCTTTTCATTGTCAAACTCACGCTTCATATCATCCAATCCATCGTTGATGATAGGACTGGCGAATTCCTTTTGAGTCTTCAACAATTCATTGCGAAGTTCCTTTTTGATATCCCTTGTCTTGCGGAGTGTTTCCTCAAGTTCCGATGCGAGCTCCTTGTATTTTTCTTTTAACCGGTCGAATTCCTCTTGCTTGAACTGCCCCTGGTGCGTCATGGAATCCAGTCGTTCCATTGTGACGGCTTCTTCGGCGATGACCGGCGCAATCTCTGGTTTTGAATAGGGGCCGATCTGAACTTGCACAAGCGCAAAATTTTCAGCCTGGATTTTTTCCTCAAAAGAACGGATAATCGTCTTCTCGCGTTCCTTGTACTCTTCCACAATCGCTTTTGTTCGCTCTTTGAACCGATCACTTTCAAAGATCTGCGCCAGATTGGGCCTAAGCTGGCTGACCAGGTCGTCCATTCCCCGCCGAAGCGCTACACCTTTCCCCGCCGGCAATATGACAGCCGTTGGGTTATCCGGGTCATTGAAGTTATTCAAGTAGCAGATATCCGGCGGGGTGGGTCCTTCCTTTCCGACTTTCTGCAGAAGACGTCGGATCGCTGTTGTTTTTCCGGTTCCAGGAGGACCTGCTACATAAATATTATACCCCTTGGATCGAAGATTCAGCCCCAGAACAACCGCTTTGACCGCCCGATCCTGCCCGATGATTTCCTTTTTCTCTTCAAGCTCCTCAGTTGTGGAAAAACCAAGAGTCGATGGATTGCATTGCCACCGGACCTCTTCCGGTTTAAGAGCCAAATCCTCTGGACGGATCATCCCTCTCTCCTCCTATTCCTGAGAAAATCATTTAACGCTGTTTTGGCATCGGTCGAAGCGCGGCGTTCACCAATGATCAATGCGCACGGCATTGAATAGATCCCGGCTCGAAAGGTTCGCGGCTGGCTTCCCGGCACAACGACGGCTCTAGGTGGTACGAAACCCCGCATCGTTTTCGGTTCCTTCCCTCGAACATCGACAATCGGCGTCGACGCTGTCAGCACAACTCCGGCCCCGAGAACGGCCTCCCTACCAATTCGGACCCCTTCCACCAGCACACAGCGGGAACCTAGAAAGACACCGTCCTCAATGATGACCGGATCAGCTTGTATCGGTTCAAGGACGCCGCCAATACCTACCCCTCCGGAAACATGAACATAACGGCCCACTTGAGCGCAGCTTCCCACGGTGGCCCACGTATCGATCATCGATCCGGTTCCGACATAAGCCCCGATATTGACATACCCTGGCATCAGGACGACATCCGGCTCGAGATGAGCGCCGTACCGTACCGTTCCCGGCGGCGCCACGCGGACCCCCGCCTTCTCCAAATCGGTCTTTAGAGGTATCTTATCGCGAAACGTAAAAGGCCCCAGTTCGATCTGCTCCACTTCCTGGTGTAGAAAATAGAGGAGGATCGCTTCTTTGACCCAATGATTGACGATCCATCCCCGGCCACGGGGTGACGCTACCCGTATCTTACCGGCGTCCAATAGTGCGATTGTTTCACGGACAGCCTGTATTACATTCCGGCCTCGTCTTTGCTTCGGCTGTTCCCAGGCTCTCTCGATGATTTCTTTTAATGCGGATCGTTTCAGACTCATCTCCTGTCTTCACCCCATCTTTATCGATATTGCTATCGTTATCGCTACTGTTATTCTTTTTTCCTATCCTCCATTGATCAGCCGCGTTTCGGCGGAAATTCAGTAATCGCACCCGGCCGATTCCAGAAATCGCCTTAATAGACGGGCCGACTCATCGAGATTCGCCAGCGGAATCTGCTCATCCTTCCTGTGACAATACTCCGGCAGCCCGGGACCGAAATTTAATGCAGGAATCCCCGCCGCCGAAAAACGCGCCACATCAGTCCATCCCTGCTTTGCGCGTCGTGGGACATCGACAATATCCAGGAATTCCCGCAGTGTGGGCGCTCCGGTATCAATCCGGCCGGGGGGCGCCATATCTATTACATTCCACTCGGCTTCCTCGGGCAGGGTCGAAGAGAATTCTTCTAACACCGAATCTTCATCGCGGTCGGGGGCATACCGGATGTTGACATTCGCCTTTAACAATCCTGGGATAACATTTCGGGCCGTCCCTGATTGAAGGATTGTAATCGCCATCGTTTCTACGAAGGTCAATCCTTCTACAATCCTGTCCCGGGAGGGCCGCAGGCTCATTTCCCGGATCCAATCCACTGCCGCCGTCACAGCGCTCCTCCCCATCCACGGTCTAGCACTATGACAGGTCTCTCCCCTGAAAAGGACTTCAATATTCATTGTTCCCAGACAACCGAGTTCAATGGCGTTCGCCGTGGGTTCGAGAAGAATCGCAAGAGAGGCATCCTTGAGGTGCGGCAGTTCGTTCATGAGCCGACCCAATCCATTCTGCTCAAAAGGCCCTTCCTCACCAGTGTAATAGACAAGGGCCAGTCGCACGGGGAGAGAGCGGATATCCAGGGTCAGGCCGAGATGAGTCATCACCGCTAATCCCGACTTCATATCACTTGAACCCAGGCCGTAAAGGGTCCCGCCGATAATCTTTGGACCGATAGCCCCTTGGGGCGCGACGGTATCAACATGCCCCGCCAAAATCACAAGCGGCCGCCTGGCCTCTTTCTCACCCTCTACCCCGGATGAAACGACCAGACCGCCCGATGTTTTTTGCAGGGACCAGACACCGGCTTTGCCCGGGGACAGTGAAGCGAACCGCTCCTCAAGATTCCTTAATATCGCCGCTTCCTCGCCGGTGGCGCTGGGAATGGCAATGAGTTGCCCCAGAAGGGTTGCAAGCTGGTTCATACAGGCAACTGTGCCGTACAGTCGGAGTCGGTTTCAAGGAAGAATGGTTCCAAGGAATCGAATCCAGCGCCGAGCCTGATGTTCCCGATCATAAAAACGGAAATCTTCGCGCCGCGGTCCTCGAAGCAAATCGCCGCGGATCCAGTCATTATAGAGATTTAACAGGCAGTTCCGGATCGCGACAGCATCGTCGGGGTGAGCGATATGACAGCCATCTGAGCGTCCTGCCAGATGGGTCGTTGTGCCTGGGGGACACAGCAGCAGAACCGGACGCTCCGCGGCGAGAACTTCATAGAATTTCCCTGGAGTATGGTGATTAACTCCACCTAACTCACCCTCCAAGACCAGATTGACTGTGCTCTTCCTGAGAAGTCCCACGCTGACCCGGTGTGGAAGGTACCCCTTGGCATCTATCCGCCCGGCGAGATACCCGCCAGGAGAGAGGTGACTCAAGGCCGGTTCCACGCTGCCGGCTAGACAGAGCCGGAAACGGGCGGGATCGATCTTGCCCTCTTTCAGAAGATCCTCCAAAACAGTGAACAGGGTTCGTGGATTGCGCCAACTGAAGAATCCTCCGGTATAGGTCAACGTGAACTGCGAAGAATCTCCATTGGAAGCTGTTATGGCTGGAAAGTCATCACAGTCATAGCCATTGGGGACCCAGAGTCGTGGGATCGATTTCGGAAGAATCGGATCGAGTTGCCTCAGAACAGCCCGATGAGCCGCCACAACGCCGGAGGCGTGCGAGAGGAGCTTGCGCTCAAGGGTGGGATTCATCCACCGGCTCAATCCCTTGGGCGTTCTTGGCAGATACGTTTTTGTCCATGGATCTCGGTAGTCGATCACCAAGGGCCGCCCGGAGATGGTGGATAAGAGCCATCCGACAATAAGGGGGGTCCAGGGCGGCCCCGTCACCAGAATAAGATCGGGGCGGAACCGCCGGCAAAGAGACCAGCCCCGCCAGAATCCAGTCAGCCCCCAACCCGCGTAACTATCAGGAAAACTTAGAAAATGGCTCAGCCACTGGATGCCAACGAGAATCCGATTGATAAATGGGATCTTCCGGGCCGGCTTCCATTGCTGTCGAAGTCGGCGGATGTGCGGCCAAAGACTAGGATCGGGCGCCTCTTCACGCATTAGATCTTTGGGGATTTCCTCCAATAGAGATGAATCTTCCAGAGAGACACCTTTTGAGGCGGCGGAGAGAAGGGCGATTGGAATTCCCTGTCGCATCCAATACTTCACAGTCTTGGCGGATCGTTGAACTCCACCACCCCCCTGCGGGGGAAAACGGTAAGCTATAAAAAGAATCCGCGGTGGGGACGCATCCTTCCCTGAAGATCGGGTGCCCCTTGGCAACCATCGGTCGAGGAAGCGAGGTTTCATCCGGTCGGGTAGCATCTCATCACCGGTGGCAAGTAGTGTTATAAATGTTAAACTGATAAAAACGAAGCTGACGATTCCATCAAGGGCGAGCACGGATAATAGATCACCGCCGGGGATCCATTTCATGAGAAAGAGCGAGAAAATGCCGGCCCCGGTCAGAGGTAAGATCCCTACTCCCAGTCCCCGTCGAAGATAATGCGCGAAGGGGAGATCGATTAGGCGGCAAGCATAGACGGGGAGTATGAAGAAACGGACAATCAGCATCGGAACCGCCGTGCCCAACGCCACACCGTAAAGCCCCCATGTTTGAACCCACCACAGGCTCAATCCAAGATTCACCACGCCCTCAACCAACGTCAGCCGGGAAAGAAATTTATGCCGGCTTGTGCCATAGAGGATGGAAGCAATCGGTGTTTGACTGGAGGAAAACAAATAGGCCGGTAGCAGTAGCAGAAGAACAAATCCCGATTCTTCAAATCCTTCTCCGACCCAAAGGCGGAAGAGCCTGTTTCCCGATATCGCGAGCAAAAGACAGGTCCACGCGCTGAGCAGAGTCGTTCCACGGGTGCCAAGAATCAACAGACGCTGGAGCTTTGCCTTCCCGCCTATCGTATCGGTCCGGCTGAAAGCAGGGGTCAGAACACGGGTTACTCCGAGTACCAATCGGGATAGATATTGTAGCGGCCTATTGCCGATATTAAAGATCGTGATAGCCTGCGGGGGCATGAACGAAGCAATGACGATCGAGTCGGTGTATAACCTCAAGCGATCTCCGGCCTGAGCGAGAAAGGTGTGGATTCCATAGTTAAATATTTCTCGGATCCTGTGCCGGCGGGCCATTCGAAATGAGATCCGGATACCTGGGACCTTGCGCAGAACCACACCGGCGACACAGATCTTCTCCACTCCGGTGACGACTAATAGCACCCAGGCCATTGCGACCAAGCCGCCGCCCGAGAGTAGGGCGATGAGGAAAAAGAGATTCCGTATCGTTGCGAAGGTGATTCCCAAAATGTTCGAGAGATCAAACCTTTCCGCTGCGCTGAGAACACCTTCGAGAAGACGGCCGGGAAAACTAACCGCAAGGGAGGCACCGACAAGAATGATCAGCATCGGTGTGTCGGGATGCTTGGCCGCGGCGAAACCTTCGACGTTCGGGAGGATAAGGGCGAGCAGGGCGCTGATGACGAGAGCGGCGATACCGGTGCCTGTATAGAGGGCGAAGGCGGTATTGAGCGTCTCATTCGCCATGCGGATGTCTTTGAGAGCCAGATCACGGGAAACATAGCGGACAACCGCCGAGCGGACGCCAAGATCGAGAAGACCATAATAGCCCACAAGAGAATGAATCAAGAGCCAGATTCCATAATTGCCCTTTCCCAGAAACTTAATAAAGAGGGGGGTCATAACGAGCCCCAAGAAAACCCCCCAAACCAGGTGAACCCAGTTTGATGCAACGTTTTTGAGAAAAGCCTTACGTTTCATGGAATCCTGATAAAAAGTGACTTGGCCGGCAGCCGGCCAATGCTGCGCTTCATTGTTTAGTTTATTGTATAGATCGGCTTTGCCCTTATCCCCAGGCTAAGCCTGTCACTCCGCTTGACACTCAATTTTGCACTCAACGAGAGAATCTACCTTACTTCGGGGATCAGGGCGATCTTCGAACGCCTACCGCCAGAAAAGCCCCCTGGCGACATCTTCCGCTCCTTCCATCCCGCGGGGAAGGCTTTCTTGAACGCACTCCTTCAATAAGTTATCGACTTTCTACAACCTCCCCTTGAAGGAGATCGACCATAAGGCGAGACATGGGCATCCATGGATCCAAGTTTGGGTCGATAAGCGGATCGACCGATGGCGGCCACAGCCCCCATGAGAAAGGGCCTGATGAGAGTTGAATTTTTCTCCCCTATTTTCTCTCTTCGGGGATCTTGCCCCGAAGGACGGCTTGTCATAAGCTGTGATCCGTGGACCTAAAATCCACGACCGTAGGCGTGTAGCTCAACTGGCAGAGCAACGGTCTCCAAAACCGTAGGTTGGGGGTTCGATTCCTCCCACGCCTGCAGAAACCCCATCTTTAGCTTGGTGGGGTTTTTTTTGGTCTCGCTTTTACCGGATCCGCGGCTCGGACCAGACACCCTTCGCAAAAACGTGTTGACAGTGCGGCTCAATCCCCGTATTTGTAGAATTGTCTTGGAGTTAGCCAAAGGAGGAGATCCGCCGAATGTTTGAGAGTCGACTCAAACTTCCGTCCACAGTCGCCTTTATTCTTGCCGGGGGACGCGTGGGTGAGTTATCCGTATTGACGCTCTCACGCCCGATGGCCGCCGTCCCCTTCGGGGGTATTTACCGCATCATCGATTTCGCCCTCTCCAATCTGATGCATGCCGGGGTTTCGCAGATTGGAATCATCCCTCAATACCTGCCGTCCTCCCTCATCGATCATGTGGGTATCGGCGCAAATTGGGATCTCACCGGTCCGGGCCGAGGTGCAAAAATCCTCCCGCCCCACCTTGGTCCGAATGCATCACACTGGTATGAAGGTGGCGCCGATGCCGTGCGTCAGAACCTTAATTATGTTAAAGACATTGATCCCGAATTGGTTCTGATCATTTCCGGCGATCATGTCTATCAGATGGATTACAGGCGTTTGATCGAGTTTCATCTCGAACATGATTCTGATGTTACAATCGCTTTTCGGCCGATGGGATCACAAACCGATCGCCGCTTCGGTTACGGAGTTTTAGGCTCGGACGGGCGGCTTGAAGATTATCAAGAGAAGCCCCATGTTCTTCCCTCAGACCTTGCCAGCCTGACCGTCTATCTTTTCCGGCGTTCCGTCCTTGAAAAGGTTCTGGAAGAGGCACCGCCCGGTGAGCAGACCTTTGGACAACATGTTCTTCCCCGGATGCTGGGGACCTATAGAATGTATGGCTGGATGTTCCAGGGGTACTGGGGCTATTGTCGGACACCCTCGGCCTACTTTCGATCCAATATGGATGTTTTGAGTGGTATTGCCGATCCGGAAGCCTGGCAAATCAGGACCAACCTCTATGATCAGGGCTTGGGAAAAATGCCGCCGGTCTCCATTAATGCCTCGGCCAAGATCCAAAACAGCCTTGTTTCACCCGGATGCGTTATCAGCGGCGAGGTTCAAGATTCCATACTCAGCCCGGGGGTCTGTATTGAGAAAGGGGCCTTGGTAAACAACTGCCTTCTCTTTCACAATACAGTTGTGATGTCCGGCGCCGTCATCCATACATCCATCATCGATAAAAAGAGTCTCATCGAGCCCAACGCAGAAATCGGTGCACCCCTGCCGGCCATGGAGAGGCTGAGGGATAAAGACCTGGTTATTCTCGGAAAAGACGCCATTGTGGAGAAAGGCGTCAGGCTGCCGCCGGGTGAGAGAATGGCCGGCGGGCCGCACATGAAAAAGAAAGCCACAGAGAAATGAGCGCGACTGAGAAGCAAAGATCCAATTGGCGGACGGTCGATGTCCGGGATACATTGGCACTTCTCCTGGCCGGTGGTGTTGGAAGCCGTCTCAATGTCTTGGTTCGCCGGAGGGCTAAACCGGCGGTTCCTTTCGGGGGCATTTATCGAATTGTAGATTTTACATTATCGAATATTCAGAAATCCGGAATCGAGCGTGTGGGTATACTGACTCAATATTTGCCCTACAGCCTCAGCGATCATGTGGGACGCGGCGAGGCCTGGGGGCTCACAGGGCGTCATCGTGAGGCCCGGATACTACCACCGCATACCGGCACCAGCCATTCGGATTGGTATAAGGGAACCGCAGACGCCGTTTATCGAAATCTATCCTACATCCGTCGTCACAATCCCTCCCTTGTTGTCATTGTATCCGGGGATCACATCTATTCCATGGATTACACGCCGATGCTCGAGTATCACCTCGACCGCGGAGCCGCCGCGACCTTGGCTATCCAGAAATTCCCGCTCGAGGAATGCTCTTCTTTCGGCACGGTGCTTCTAAACGATGACATGTCGGTGCGGGGATTCGATGAAAAACCGGCCGTACCCAGAAGCCCCTGGATATCGCTTGGCATCTATGTCTTCCGCAGGGATATCTTGGAAGCCCGATTGGAAGAAGTGACCGGCGCCGGCGGTGGTGTCGATTTTGCCCGGCACATCTTTGCCAATATGCTGGAACGGGGAGACCGTCTTATCGCCTATCCATTTCAGGATTATTGGCAGGATGTGGGAACCCTGCAGGCCTATTTCGACGCCCACATGGATCTTATCAGCGATCGCCCCAGAATCGATCTCGCCAAATGGGGCGTCCGGACAAACCTGGAAGCAAAACGCTACGGCGATAGAGGGCCGGCCTACTGCGCCTCCACCGCAGACATCCACCGCGTGCGTATCGGCCGGGGCTCCCGGATTTATGGGCAAGTCGAATCATCCGTCCTCTCCTCCGGTGTCGTCATTGAGGATGGCGCCGAGGTCAAAGAGTGCGTTATTTTCCATGACACGCGCATCGGACAGGGCGCAAAGCTTCACCGGGTTATTATCGACAAAAACGTCACGGTGGGGCGGAGAGCACAGATCGGTTGTGACATCGGCAGAGACCAATCCAATGTTAAATATCCGGATCAACTGAATTCAGGCCTCACCGTCATCGGCAAAGGGGCCGTTATCCCACCGGAAATGAGTATCGGGAAGAATGTCTGTATCGGCCCGGAGATGGATTTGACATCCCTGGACCGAGAGACCCTTGAAAACGGAGAGACAATAGAAGAAAAAGAGGGCTGATATGCCTGGTCAACGATGGCTCCTACCCGCAATGTTGGTTGGTATTATTCTTGGAGCCATTGGGGGATGGTACTTCGGTCCTCAGATGGTTTCACTCGCCTGGCTCGGCCAAATTTTTCTCGATGCCCTCAAGATGCTTATCGTTCCACTTATTATCACCTCAATGATCACGGGGATTTCTCAACTCGGTGATATCCGCAAGGTCGGCCGTACCGGTGGTACGGTTCTCATTTACTATTTCGCGACGACCGGTTTGGCCGTCCTGCTGGGCATCATTCTCGTTAACATCATTCAACCCGGGCATGTGGGCGAATGGGCCGGCGGCGAAGTTCCCGAAGCCGTCCGGGGCAAAGAGGGCATGGGTTTGGTTGTGATTCTACGGAGTTTCATTTCTCCGAACATTGTACAATCAATGGTGAATATGGATATTCTCCCGCTCATTATTTTCTCACTCTTTTTCGGCGCGCTCTTGACAACGATTGAGGCGCAGAAACGGGACACCGTGATCAGCTTCTTCGATGGAGCCAATCAGGCCATCATGAAGATGGTTCATCTCATCATGTGGCTTGCGCCGATCGGGGTCTTCAGCCTTATCGGCTCCCGGCTGGGTGAAGCGGGAGGAGGATCGGGTTTCCTCACGGAATTTTCAAGACTCGGGCGGTACTCTCTCACCGTTATCGTCGGACTTCTTATTCATGGTGGCATCGTACTTCCCCTGATTCTCTACTTTTTCGCAAAGCGCAATCCCTTCCACTACTTTATCGGCATGGCCCGGGCCTTGAGCACGGCATTCTCCACGGCGTCAAGTTCCGCCACCCTTCCGGTCACCTTGGATTGCACAGAATTAAACAATCGCGTTTCCCGCCGATCATCCCTCTTCGTGTTACCGATCGGAGCCACGATAAATATGGACGGAACCGCCCTCTATGAATCGGTCGCCGCCATTTTTATCGCACAGGCCACCGGTCACCACCTTGGATTCGGCGAGCAAGCGATCATTTTTGTAACGGCGACACTTGCCGCTGTAGGCGCCGCCGGCATTCCACAGGCAGGATTGGTTACCATGGTGATTGTGTTGCGCGCCGTCGGTCTCCCCCTTGAAGGGATCGGTATGATCCTCGCGATCGATTGGTTCTTGGACCGGTGCCGGACAACCGTCAACGTCTGGGGGGATGCCGTGGGCGCGGCCGTGGTGGATCATTTGGAGCCGACGCCGCTTCCGGAGGGTTCATCCCCGCCACAGTGTTAAAGGAGATTTCCATGGAGAGGAAAAGGTTCCGGCTCCCAGACGGACCGCATCGGCAGATGAGATCCCGGGGATCCTTATCGAAACCCCGGTTCTTTATCATTCTCGGACTGGCCGGATGGCTTTGGTTGCAAGCCGCGGCGGCCTTGGATCCTCCTGTCCTCACATCGATTGAAGACCGTCCGAATGATGCCGGGACAGGCCTCATCCTGCATTGGAGCCCAAGCACTGAAGATAATCCAACCCTCCAAATCATCTTTGAGCGGCGCCATGCGGATGGAGTACTGGATACCCTCGAGGCCATCCCCGGTGTCGATCCAAGAGCCGGTGGGGAAATTCCAAGTTCCACAATCGATGAACGGGGTCTGGAACCGGGACAGATGGTTAGTTATCGGATGGGCTGGTTTGAGGGGGAAGACACCCTTTGGTCAGCCTGGAGTGATCCGATCGCGCCACAAATTCAATGGGTCAACGGGGAACGCGCCTCAGTTGCTGTGGCGTTGGTTCTCTTTGCCGGTATTCTCATCTGGTTTGTCTTGAGCGCGCGCAGGGGACGCACCTTCTTTATCCGGAAGATACCCGGTCTGGAGGCGGTAGAGGAAGCGGTCGGCCGGGCGACCGAGATGGGGCGCCCTATTCTCTACTCCCCCGGCCTTGATCCGATGGATGAGGTTGCGACGGTGGCCTCGATTAACATTCTCGGCCAAGTGGCTCGCAAGGCGGCCGAGTATGACACGCGCCTCATGGTGCCGAACCGCGACCCGATCGTCATGGCCGTGGCGCAAGAAGTGGTCAGGGACGCCTATACGGAAGCCGGCAGACCGGATGCATACAATGCCGATGATATCTATTACACCACATACAGCCAATTCGGATATGCCGCCGCCGTATGCGGAACGATGATGCGGGAGAAACCGGCCACAAATTTCTTCATCGGCCGGTTTTATGCGGAGAGCCTTATCCTGGCCGAAACGGGCAACGCAACCGGTGCCATTCAGATCGCGGGCACTGATGCGGATGCCCAGCTGCCCTTTTTTATCACCTCGTGTGATTATACATTGATCGGGGAGGAACTCTACGCGGGTAGTGTTTATCTTTCCCGCGAGCCCCTTCTGCTGGGAGCATTAAAAGGACAAGACGCGGCGAAGGCTCTTATCATCATTATCATTATCATTTTCAGTCTTCTTCAAATCTTTGGTATCGATCTCAGACGCTTTCTGGGATAGAAATTATCGGTCTTTGATTTTTGGCACGGCCATAATGGAGAGCGGAACAGAATGAAACGCACCGGACCCGTCATCTTTGGTTTTCTTATTGGAATGGTTATGCTCCTGCAATATTTCAGCCCCCACCCAACTCTTCTCAGCACCTACAATCTTATCTTGGATTGGAAACAGGTCGTCTTCGGAATGACATTGATACTCGGAATTGTGAGTCTTGTTCGTTTTCACAGTACAAAAATCCGGAGAAAACAAGACGGATGGTTGTACAGCATCGTGACATTGGCCGGGTTGGTCGCGATGAGCGGCTCATCGCTTGTCTGGGGAACCGAGCGTGGTTTTTATCCTTGGGCATTTGATAATATCCAAGCCCCGATGCAGGCCACCATGTTCGCCCTGCTCGCCTTCTACGTCGCCTCAGCATCGTACCGGGCTTTCCGGGTTCGGTCACTGCATGCCGGTTTGCTTCTGTTGGCTGGTGTCATCGTCATGCTGGGGCGCGTCCCGTTGGGCGAGCTCATCGGTATCACCATCAAGGGACAACACTACGCCCTCCCACAGCTCTCGACCTGGATCCTTGATGTTCCCAACCTCGCCGCCAAGCGGGGAATCCTGATCGGCGTCGGATTGGGCATGGTCGCCACCGCTCTGAAAATTCTGCTGGGGATTGAGCGGAGTTACTTGGGGAAAGGAGCCTGATATGCGTGAACTGGATACATCAGCTCCGATCGCCAAGCGCACCATTTGGACCCGGCTTATGGCGGTGGATCGCAGAATTATCTTTTTGGCGGTGGCTTTGTCTGTCGCCCTCCCCCTGATCTATCCCATCGGTCTCCCCGTTAAAACAGCGAACGAAAGCCGTGCCTACTTCAAGGAAATGGATCAGCTCAATGCCGGAGATGTCATCATGTTCAGCTTTGATTATGAGCCGGATACGATGGCGGAACTCGACCCGATGAGTTTGACAACCTGGCGGCATGCTTTTCGGAAGGATCTCAAAATCATCGCGTTGACGATGTACGCCGGTGGAACAGGAGTCGCCGAACGGATCATGCGCCAAGTGGCTGGAGAGTACGGTAAAGTCTATGGGGAGGATTATATCTTCCTCGGTTACAACCCCGATTGGTCGGGCACCATGCTTCGGCTGGGGGAATCGATCAAAGCAACCTATCCAACCGATCAATACGGCACCCCATCCGAGTCATTTCCCATTCTTCAACATGTCGACAGATACGGGCACATTAAGTTGCTCGTTTCAGTATCGGCCAGCGCCCTCTCGGAATACTGGGCCATCTGGGCTGGCGGAAAGTACGGTCAGCGGATGATTTCCGGAAATACGGCGGTGCAGGCCGTTCTCATCTACCCGTACTTCCAGACAGATCAAATCTCCGGATTTTTGGGCGGATTGAAAGGGGCCGCGGAATATGAGTCTTTGGTGGGTATCAAGGGCGAAGGGACAAGAGGTATGGATGCCCAATCGACCGCGCATGCCCTCATGGTTCTGTTCATTCTTCTCGGAAATGTTGGCTACGTCATGAATCGGAGGAGGCGGACTCAATGAGCGTCGACCCGGGAGTTTGGATCGCGGCCATACTGACCCTGGCTATATTCTCTTTTTTGTACAAGGACAATCCCGTCTACAAATTCGCCGAACATCTTCTGGTCGGAGTTTCAGCCGGATACTATCTGACACAATACACCTTTTCGGCGGTTTATAAAAAACTCATCGTTCCGGTCTTTTTGAACGGAGAGTGGATTTTAATCTTTGGCGGCCTTCTCGGTCTATTGATGTTTTTCAGGATGAACCGCAAAACGGAATGGATCAGCCGGTACGCTATCGCCTTCTATGTCGTCGCCTGGTCCGGTTATGTCATCCCCTCCATTCTTCAGGCCCGCGTACTGGTTCAAGCTCAGGGCACCATTCCGGTCACCACCGGCTCAATCTTCTCGATTATCAATGCATGGCTCATCATGATCGGCGTACTTTGTATACTGATCTACTTCTACTTCAGTATGGAACATAAAGGCGTTCTGTTGCCGGTATCGCAGGTAGGAATCTTTTTTTTGATGCTAGGTTTCGGAGCCAGTTTCGGTTATACAATTATGGGCCGGATCACGCTTCTCATCGGCAGATTCCAATTTTTGATGGGAGACTGGCTGGGTATTATCGAGAAGCTTTAAGGCCGATGGCATCCAGAGAGGCGCGGTGATACGCCAAATGCCCTCTTTGTCATGCCGTGAGACCCAAAAAGCCCGGCGGCCGTACCGGCCGCCGGGCTTTTTGTTCAACCTCGATGCAATTTCCAATACGCGATAGAGGCCGCGCCCTTCGTTCTCTATCGAACGACCATCAAGCGCGTCGCAGCCTCTTGATCCCCAAGCCGGACCCGGGCCCAGTAAAATCCAGCGGCGACCGGGCGCCCATCGTCATCTCTCGCATCCCAGCTTAGAGATCCCCACCCCTGATTAACCGTTCCCTTAAACAAACGGGCGATGTGCCGGCCGGAAACATCAACAACGGAGACGTCCATCCTGGCGGATGAGGGGATGTAATACGGGATTCTTGTGCTGCTCACCATTGGATTTGGAGAAGGCAGCCCAAGACGCAGCGTTTTAGAGGCCGATAGCTCATCCGGCAAACCGGAAGATTCACCGACGGTGAAGGAAGCGGCCTGCATATAGAGACCGCGTTCTGAAGAGTCTTCGGCATAGGCCCGCCACCAATAGGTTCCTTGAGCGAGCGGTGTGGAGACGATCCAAGCTGTCGTGCCGGCGCCCTCGCTGATTCCATCCATCGAAACGGCAAGATCCGTCAGCAATTCGTCATGATAAATGGCGAACGCATAGGTCAGGGGATCGCCGTCAGGATCGATGCTATTGTAAACTTCCAGAGTCGGCTGCGGCGGATGATTCTGACTTCCGTCGGCCGGCGCGGCCAGAAGCGGCGCCGACGGCGGCGTATTGCCGTCACCCTCAAAAATCATAACATCATCGAGACCGGCCTCGATGATATCGCCCGAAATATTGTTATCCCTCGCCTGGACCCGGATCCTCATCTGGGAAGTCAGAGGAATCTCGGAGCCGAGATCGGCACTGAATTCGATCCAGTTGGCTTGATGCGTAATATCACCGACAAAGACCAGATTTACAGGATAGGTGGCGCCTCCATCATTGGAGAGATCAATGCGGAAAAAATCGCCCGAGTCATCGCCGTAATCCCGTTGGCCGTGGAAATAATTCAATCGAACCTGGGCTTCGGTCACCGCTGAGAGATTCCAGATGGGAGATTGAGACGCGGATGTTCCACCGTCGACATCATCCGTTCCTTCGGATGAATTCTGCCCGGTAATCCATGCATAGACGCCCGGATCGGGTGTGGTATCATCTTCCGGTTGAAACCCGGTCCCGTTGGGATCGACACGGACAAAGGCCCCGGTTTCAGCGGTGTGGGAAGGGTCTTGACTCCATCCCCCCTCATCGGTTTCAAAATCCGCCAGATACAGAACCGGCGGCAACCCCACCCTTTCCGTGGCCCTCTCGATAATATCGAGACCGGGTTGTCCGGTAATACGGATCTCGAAGTCAACCGCATGTCCGCCCGGTGCATCAGCGTGAACCGTGATATTGCATGGATCCCCGGCGCCGACCACGATCTCGCCGGGGTCCATCAGGCCAAAAACCGACAAGGCGTCATTCAGCTGAATATAAGGATCATCCGTCTTCAAAGTAACTTGTACATTATCGGCGCCGACCAGGACGCCGACGCTCTCCAATGTCAGCACCAGATCAGCGGTTTCCCCGGGATCCAGCCGGCCATTCCCGTCGCCTCCGATGACCGCAATATCTGTAAGCCGGATATAGGCCCCTGCGACCTGCGTCAGATACAGATTGGAATAAAGATTTTCATTAATTAAAGGCACGCGCTCAGCCTCTGTCGGCCAGAAACCGCTGCCCCCCACCTCGGTTGTAAAGGAATATATTTTATTCTTAAGGGTTTGCTCCCCATAGGCCCAATCAAAGGTGGTGCCCGCGGCGGAATATCCGATCGTCTCGCCGGGTTGGCCGACTATATAGCCATTCTCAGAGGCCATTTCCATCCCCATGGCTTCAAAAAGGTCATCCTCCGGACATTCAGCGGCCGTATATCCCCAGGGATGGAGTATCGCCGCGGCGACGGAGTGGTAGGAATTTTGAGTCACGAAGTTGTGATCGATCATGAAATTCATCATCGCCTGGATTTCCGGCTCACTTCCGGCGTAGGGTCCTTTATACGTGTCATCGCAGGGGTCGGGACTGGTCCCGGCGCCGCCCCATTCATAGGTATAGTTACGATTCGGATCGACGCCGTAGCATCCCCCCCCGTTGACGCGGCGGTTTTTGCGCCACATGCCGCCGCCGTTTGGAGCGATCTGCTCGTTATAAAGGAATCCATCCGGGTTCACGACGGGGATGAACCAAATTTGACGGTTATCGACAAGAAAAGCCGCCAGCGGATCGGTTTCATAATGTTCACAGAGGTACCGGGCATAATGGAGGACGATTTCGACCGTCATGATTTCGCGGGCATGATGGAGCCCGTCGAACAAAACCTCAGGTTCATCCTCTTCGAGATCTGGGTTATCGGAGACCTTTATCGCCCAGATATCATTCCCTTCCCAGGTTGTGCCGATACTGATGGGTGCCGTCGTCAAATCAGGATATTCATTGTGCAAGTTGTTTATCTCGGTAACCGCCTCGCTATATGTGTGAAACTCGCCGAAATTATCCCGGCCTTCAAATCTCGCGGCGTAATAACTCTGAAGATCCTCGATCTCTACATCTATCTTGTATCCCTGCCGAACCATCTCCTCTATAACAGAGGAACGGGCAACGATCACAAGCGCGTCCCCTTCATTTCTAATAATCTCCAGATCGAAGGATGATATGTCCATGAGATCAATCCCGGGAACTGTCAAGTCGAGGCGGGCTTGATTGTAGATCTCATCTGCTGCTGCGGCGGATCCCAAGACAACACAGAGGATCAGGAAACCGAGACTGATGAACCGAGGCATGGGTGTCTCCTTTTCGCAAAGGTACAAAGGAATGGAATTAATGGCCCCTCCATATGAAACCGATTCCACACCTATTTTAAGGGGTCCCGGCGATATCCGCCATGCTAGAAATGCCTCTATGTGATGAGCATTTTCATACAAACCCGATCTCGGTGGGGGATCGAAGAGGGGCTCATCATAAGGGATTCCGGCTAACTTTTTACCAATCATAGGTTTACGGCCTGCTGAGCCATTTGGAGAAAATTATCTATCTTGTTGCCGGAGCGCGGATTAGGGATTGACTCCGGGGATGGATCGCGGTATTCTAGGTTTGTTGTGAAGTTCACGGGGAATTTGACCCAATCAAGGGGATTCCTCGTGGTCTTTGTGTATGTTGTTTTCAGGGCCAGGGAAAAGCTCCCTGGCAATGTTGGGTAAGGAGACAAGGTCATGCGCCAAATAATTTGCGGACTCATCATCATTGGATGTGTTTTCGTGAGCTCCAGTGCCTCCGCCGGGTTTACCACATGGTTCCCTTCGCCAAATGAACCGGATCTCGACGAGATCCTTGACAACCTCTATGGTTTGTCAAACGTGGTGCGGGTTGCCGATACGGGTGGGCTCACAGACCAGATCTGGTTTAACAGCAATGCCGCGGTCAGTGTCGAGGCCAAATTCTCCTCTCGGGACCACACCTTCGGCTATTACCAGGGGCTGACCGGTTGGAGCTTCAATCCGCTCTTCACGGTCTCCGGCTCGGGGTATCTGTCGGGTGTAACGGGCGGCTTCACCCCAGCGCAATCTGGGAATCCCTTCCGGTTCGCCGATAAGACCGGCTGGGTGCCGGCATGGAGTTCACTGGAATTGCAGAACCTCGATTTCATGGATCACATGGTTACCTACCAGATCACCGGCGATGACCCGACAAAATCAAATACGGTCGGAAGTTATGTCCTCGCTTGGGAAGACGGCTCCTGGTTCGGTGACCGTGACTACAATGATCTCATCGTCGAGGTCAGCGGGGTTGGGCTCGGGGGATGCAGCCCTGTACCTGAACCGGCGACACTCACTCTTTTGGGAATGGGGCTCGTTGGTTTTACCGGATGGAGCCTCAGGAGACGGAAGAAGTAGTCCAGCCTCCATATCTATTTTCTGGAAGCCCTGGGTCAAATGACCCAGGGCTTTTTGCTCTTCCAGACCAAGTATTTGCGCCGTAACAGTCTGTTTATCAATTAATTATATGATCGTAAACATATATATACGTATTCACTCCTGCCGACAATATGTGTAATGAATACTTGACACGCCCTTCTTGAATGGGTTATTCTCTTAGAGAGAAAAGAACCGTCCAGTGACCCACTGGAATCGACATCTATAAAGGCCTGTTTTCCACAGGGCAATATCGCCGGCCGCCCCGTCAGGCCAAAGGAGTGAGTGTATGGAACGCAAGATTGTGATTGTGGCAGCTCTCAGCCTAATGCTCATGACAACGAGCGTCTGGGCCGGATTCACAACATGGCTCCCCGCCCCCAATGAACCAAATCTGGATGAGATCCTCGACAATCTCTATGGACTCTCAAACTTGGTGCGGGTGGAAGACACAGGCGATAATGGTACAGATATCCTCTGGCCGAATTCGGGGGCAACGGTGAATGCGAGAGCAAAATTCACGACAGATCGAATGGCCTTTGGTTATCTTCCTGGAAGCTCAGGAACCGCCTATGAAAACCTTTTTACTGCCCGGAGCTATGGTTATCTATCGGGCTTGACGGCGGCAGTTTCTCCCACCCTCTCGGGTAATGTTTTTAGATTTGCAATGCGCCCCAGAACCGATCTTATCTGGAGTTCGAATCCATTTGATAATGACGGAGGGATGGATCAGATGATTACCTTCCGCATTACGGGCAGTGGCGGAGAAAAGAATAATCAGATCGGATCCTATGTCCTGGCTTGGGAACAAGACTCCTGGTTGGGCGACCGGGATTATAATGATCTGATCGTTGAAGTATCCGGTGTCTCCCCGGTACCGGAACCAGCCACTCTGACCCTCTTTGGGCTTGGATTGGCAGGTTTTGCCGGTTGGCGTGTGAGGCGTCGCAAACAACAACCCTAATTGCAGGCTTTAAATGATGCCAGACGCGCTTCGGAGGAAAACCGGAGCGCGCTTGCTATTGCTTCGAAAATGGCATCTGCCGTTCATAGGGCATTCTCGGACACAGCCTATTTTGACCCCGCTGCTTCAATCTCCTGCAAAGCCAGTTGAACCGCAACCTCCAATTGCTGATCCACACCCCGCTGAAGGGCATCAGGTCTGTTCTCTACGACGATATCGGGAGTACAGCCCACCCTTTCCATATTGGATCCGTCGAGCTTGCTGATCCACCCCCGTCCGGGAAGGCGCAGCCGGGAACCGTCGATCAGGGTTGTGGCCCCCGTTGAAATCACACCACCATAGGTTTGCTGGCCGACGACCTTCCCTCGTCCAAGCGTTCGAATCGACCACGAAAAGATCTCTGCGTTGGAGAAACTGAACTCATTGCACAAAACAACAAGAGGTTTTGTCCAAGCGGATAAAACTCGGCGCCCCTGGGGATATCCGGGACCTCCTTCGCGTGAATAGGTTGTCGCGTGGTCCCCAGCCAGAAGAATAGTCAAGAGCATATCGGTAATCCATCCGCCGACATTGTCCCGGACATCGATAATCAATCCATCCTTGCCGTGAGCCTCGGCATACAAATCCCGCTCGAGGACCTCCAGATCTTCAACACTCATCGCGCCGATATGGATATAGGCCACCCGGCTTCCACCAGCTTCTCCAACATACCGCCGGCGATCCTCCATTTCCTCCTTGTAAAGGCTCGAACGGAACTCTCGAAAGGAATCCGGCCGGATAACGACTTCCTCCTCCCCACCGGCCGACCGCGCCACGACAAGCAGCGTCTTTTTCTGGGTCGTTCCTTCCAACTTCTTCCAGATATTATCGCCGGGTCTAATATCCTCCCCGTTTATTGAGAGAATCATATCCCCCGGAAAAAGCCGGCTTGATCTGCGATCCGCCGGTGTTTCAGGAACGACATGAAGAATTTTATAACCGGGTCCCTCATAATCCGGATCAAAAATGACGCCCAAGCTCCCGGTTTCTACCCCGGTACCATTTTGCGAGTTGGGATAGATTTGGAGGTGGGATCCGTTAAGCTCTCCCAGCATCATACGAATAATATCGAAAAGATCTTCAGAAGTAGATGCATCCAGCGCCCAAGGCTTGTACTTTTCTCTGGCCGCTGACCAATCAGCACCGTGAAAATCCGGATCGTAGAAAACATCCCGCAGACGCCGCCAAGCTTCATCAAACAACTGGGCGCGCTCCGCCCTGATATTCACGGTCATATTGCCATTGTATGGAAAACTCTTCGGGTCACCACCGGATGAAGAGATGGAGGCGATGCCACCGCCCTCCTTCAAGTAGTAGATTTGCTGCTTTTCCGGCCCCCACTGCAAATTTCTCGGATTCTGACCCCCACTGGTCAATCGTTTCTTGTCTGTTCCATCCCATGAGATTTTCCAGAGATCGTTTTCACCCCCTGAATCCGATGTGAAGAAAAACGACCGGCCATCTTTCGAGACCAGGACACGACTCTCTTCCGAGGGGAAACGAGTCACCCTATGAAGCCGCTTGTGAATTCCTTTAAAATCAATCCTGATCTCCGGTGTTTCTCTTTTTTCCTTTTTATCTTTTTTGTTTTCCCGCTCCTCACCGCTATCAGCCCCGTTACCTTCTATGATCTTTTTTAAATCCTCCTCATCAAGAATGTCTTCTTTTGATTTTTCTTCATCTTCCCGGGATAACCAGACATACCAAATATCAGCTTGGTTTGTATAATCCCGTCTCGAAGAGAAGGCGATGATTCTTCCATCGGGCGACCAGGTTGCGGACCCGTCATTATCGGGATGCTGGCTGATATTGTAAGGGCCTTCTTTGCCATCAGCCGCGACAATCCATACATCTTCATTATCCTCATTATCATCACGGGAGAAGACGAACCATTTGCCGTCAGGGGACCACTCATATTCAAGAGTGGACCAGCCTTCAACGATGGTTTTTTGATTTGATCCATCCTTCCTCATCGTCATCAATGTGCCATTTCCGTGAATATAGGCGATCCATTCACCATCCGGTGATGGCTTGGGATCCCACTTCTCCTCAGCGCCGGACGTCAATCGTTTGATCTCCCGATGCAAAGAGCGGGCTAAACGCGGATCCAGCTCATCCGTCGATCTCATAAGATAGATATCCCGGCAACCCGCTTCATCCGAAACAAAGATGATCCCCTCGGAATCAGGGGTCCATTGAATCTGATAGTCTCTCGCGGGACTATTCGTCAGCCGGAGAGACCAGGGTTCTTCCTCTCCGCTCTTCATTGCGAAGATATCTCCTCTATAAACAAACGCTATTTGTCTCCCATCAGGGGAGATGACAAACTCCTCCGCGTTCGACGATACATTAAGTCTCAGTTCATCAGGCTCCACACGGTCCGATGGGATAGCAATGTTCAAGCGCCGGGGCTCTTCCGGCTCTTGACTCCAGCTGGAAGATCCTGGGGGTGGAAATTCGGCGGGAACAGGTAATGTATAGATACCGTCTTCATATTCAAAGGCCGCCAGGCTGCCGTTATCGGCAAGCCTGGGAAAGCGAAGCCGCCCTTCCTGAAAGCGGGTCAAAAAGAGACGATCCCCACTCGAAATCGATAGGATCTTCAGGTTGGAAATACCCTTTGACTCACTCAGGTATAAGATGTGCTCCCCGTCGGGAAACCATGCGGGATGGGCGTTGATCCCCGGCTCTTCCCCTTCCGGAGCCGTCATTGTCAGGTTATGAAACTGATCCGTTCCTATCTCATGAAGCCAGATTCTGTATCTGGCGTTCCCTTCATAGCCCCGCCGCCACCACGAAACAGAACCCCGGACATAGGCAAATTTAGTGGCATCGGGGGAAAGAACTCCCTGCTCCCCTCCAGTGGAGAGGAAGGGGAAGGGCGTACCACCTTCAAGAGAGATCTGATAAAGAGCCCGATTCCATCCATCCCGCAAATCCCTCCGGGTCTCGATGATGAGATCCTTCCCATCCGGCGTCCAGTCAGTGGGAATATCGGATCCGGAATGATAGGTGAGCTGCCGGAGCGCCCCGGATTCAACCGGTATGACAAAGATATCCTCGTTTCCGTTGCGGTTCGAGGCGAAAGCGATCAACGTTCCGTCGGGGGACCAGAGAGGATAGGCGTCGTACGCGGGATGAGCCGTCACACGCCGGGCCACCCCCCCCTCGGCCGGAACAATCCAAATATCACCTTGGTAGCAAAAAGCGATTTGCGACCCATCCGGGCTGGGTGCTGGATGCCGCGGAAAGCGAACTTGGGCCGAGGCCGCTGTGGAGAGACAGAGAATTAAAAGGAATGAAACCCACCGCACAGAATTCATGAATCACTCCCCATTTTCATAATTATGAACGCCGGGCCGCATGTCCCCGCGTCAGCAAACTGACAAGAATGAGGACAATCAAGCTGAGTGCCAATGCCGGCAACACCGGTTCAATGTTCATCTTCTCCAGATGCTGAAGCGATCGGGCGGCCTGATTCCTATCTGCATTCTCAAACCATTGTGCAAGATTCCCACCGGTAATGAGGCTCTTCCAGAGGACGGCTGTCAGAACTCCCGTGATCATCGATGCAACAGCGCCGGAACGCGTCGCCCCCTTCCAGAAAAACGCGGCCAGGATTACAGGTGTGATGCCGGCTCCATAAATTGTATAAGCGAATAAGGCGACACTGAAGAAGCGGTCCGACAGAAAGGCCAGGCCCAAAGCCAGGCCGCCGAGAAGGACGACCACAGCACGGCCCACAAAAACCGAGTGGCGGGGCGGGTGCTGGCGAGCGAGAAAACGCTCATAGACATCCCTTACCAGACTGGTTGACGGCGCCAAAAGATAGGAGTCGGCTGTGGAAACGACGACCGCCACGACCGTGGCGGCCAATAAGGCCCCGAGTAAAGGGGGCAGGCCGTAGAAAGCCGTTTGGACGATAATATGGCCCGGGATATCCGGAGCAGGAATGAGACCTTTTACCACGAGGGATTTGCCAATCAGCGCCGTAAGGATAATGCCGAATTCCAAGATGAGAACCCCGGCAAACATCCCAATGGCCGAGCGCCGCGCCGCTTGTGGATCCCGTGCTGAGAAAAACCGCTGGTACATATTGGCGTCGCCGATAATCAGCAACAGCGATGGCAGAAGGACGGAAAGGAGCTGCATCGTGCTATATGTGCCGAAAAGGGATCGGGATTGAGGATCGATCGATGACAAAACGCCTTCGAATCCGCCGGCTCGTATCAATAGTATGGGTAAGGCCGTAAAGATCCCAATTACCATGAGAATGCCGTTGGCTAGATCGGTATAAGCAACGGAGAACATCCCGGCCAGGGCCGTATAGAGAATGACAAAAGCCGCCACCCCAACAACGGCGCTATGATGGCCGATGTGCGGAAAGATGATCTCTACAACCGCCGCGCCGGCCCGATACTGGTAGGAAACGATAATCACATAGGCCATCAGCAATGTGAGGGTTCCCAGGATGCGCGTGATGACGCCGAAACGCTCCTCGAGTATGTCTTGGATCGTGAATTGACCGCTACGCCGGATGCGCGCGGCAAGAAAGTAGAGGACGATGATTCCGACACCGCCTGAGACAGGCAGGAGAAACGCCGGTACACCGACTCTGAAGGTCTCCTCCGCATTCCCAAAGATGCTCCCGGTACCAATCCAAGTCGCCAAAAGGGTTCCCACAAGGACGGGGACAGAGAGGCGGCGGCCGGCCAGACTGAAATCGGCATGCGTGCGAATCGATTTGGCCTTGCGGGCGCCAACAACAATAAGCGCGATGAGATAAATTACGAGGAATGCGGCGTGGATGTGGAAAGATTCTGCCAAGATTCCAGTCCTGTTGGGAATGCGGCCCTCTGGTCCTCGGTGGTCCACCCGCTGGATCTCAATGGGCGAACTATCGCTCCGATGAAGTAGAACCCATTTTCGGCCCGCTGTCCACGAGGAAGCGCAGTCTGGCATGAGGGGATCCATGACTCAAGGCGAGGGCGCACAGGGGCGAGGGCGCACAGGGGCGAACCCGCCCATCGCAGGGTTCCTCCGGCCAGACTGGAGGTGGAGGGAAAGAATAAACCCGGAACAGCCCCATGCCATCCCGGATTCATCAGGGTCAGAAGAAAAATTCCTGTCACTCAGATTTTTTAAGAAGCGACGAAAAATCCTTGAGTTGATCGAGCCCGCTATCCCGGAACCCGTAATGAGACGCTTTGCCGGGCGCCTGTTCGAATCCCACGACATTTTCAACCGCCGCGACATCAACCAGCGGTATGGAAAGACCATAGGTTTCATTCAGGGCTTCAATGAAGGCATTGGCAATGAGAGCCTGCCCCTTCTCACTGGAATGTATCCCATCAAGGCTGTAGGCGCTCATCGTGTTTTGAAAGGGAATCCCTGTTTGCGAATTCACCAGCCATGGGAAAATCGCGTTGGGAAAAGCGAAGTTCTCCGGTATCGGTTCTCCGGGCAGTTGCGATAGAATCGTGTGGACATCAGCCATGGCCCATCCGCGCGCCTCTGTTTCGGCCGCGATGATTGAGTTGAAACCGTCAACGGATTCTCTTATGAGGGCGGCCTCTTCACCTGTCAATGTTAAAGCTGCGGAAAGAGTGTCCTGGCTGGCGCCGCTGGAATCCGGAAGATAATCCGGCGTCAATCGCGCCGTGAGAAGGATGTATTCTACATCGTCCCCATCACCGTCCAAATCCTCCTCCATATTCCAGCGGATGGTGGAGGAATCGATCATCGTCCCAAGTGGCATTGTTGTGAAATAGGGTAGGTTGCAGAAGTCGGGAAGATTACCGACGACGACGATGGGAGCCTCCATTGACTCCACCTCATCCAAAACCATGAGAAACAAACCGGACCATAGAGAGGCCGGGGTGATATTGATTCCGCTCTCCGGCTCTCCCGACATCGCACCGGCCAGAATATGATTTTGTCCGGTCCAGAGTGTCAGCACTTGCGGGGAAAGGGCCCTCACCTGGTCTATCGCCGTTTGACCGCCCGGGGGCAGACCGGCATTGCGAAGGATTAAATCAAAGAAACTGTTTGTTTGAGATTGACTACTGGCGGCATCGGTCGCTTGGAGAAGATCCAGTGTCGTGGCTCCGGGAACGCCGAGGTTATCGTAGGGCACGGGATATGTCGCATTGAGAAGAAGAGCCGCTGGATTCACAACATTATCCGCCACTATCAATCCCTGCCCATTGACATAGAGGGCGCCATGCCCCGGCGTGGAACCAATTCCAGGAGAATTCACGAGCGGCATTTGCAGGGAGCCTCCACCCGCTTGGATTGAAATGAGATTCGGGAAACTGGCGATCTGCCCGGCTTGAATCAACCCGCCATTAATAAATCCCGCCGAGAAGTTATTTCCCAGTGCACTGATCCGGATTGCATCAGCATTCGTTACGACTTCAGGCGCGGCAGGATTGTCGGGACTGCATCCCATGCTTGCCAGACAAAGCGCCGCCAAGGCGCCAGTCAAAATAGAAAACACGCTGCGCATCATCGTCCCTCCTGCTAGAAGTGGTAAGTTAAGCCTAGTGTCGGTATATGTGCGATATTTTTATAGACACCATCAAAGCCGTCATAATTGAAGCCTTCGCCATTCACAACCGTTGATCTCTCCTCAAAGGTAACCAACATATATCCAGCCGTGATTTCCATTTTATGCATCGTATATGTTAATCCAAGGCTGTAATCCCAACGGTTGGCGTCGGCCAGGAGGGGGCTGACGCTTCCTATAGGTTGAGGATTATTGTCATATGCCAATCCCCCCATGAAGCGGAAGGACTCTGATATAATATATTCAGCACCGAATCGCCATTCCTGGCCGTCTTGGTAGTCCTCACGCAGTATTGTATTGAGTGCTGGATTTGAGAATTCGAGCTCCACTTTGTCGAAGGTATGCCAGCCGAACCATACAAAATCGGCCATCAGCGCCAAGCGGTCCGCCGGCATATACCTCATCCCAATAGACAGAATCGCCGGGTACTTCAGATCACCCCCCACCTTCTGTTTCCGGCCGAGTTGGTTCAATTGAGCGGCGACGGATAAATCCAATGGCTCGATTCCGGTCGGCAGATGCTTGAGGTCCCCATCCTGATCTTCGAAGGTATTCGTTACGCCGCCTTTGAAATTGACGCCAAAACTAAACCTTTCACTGGGGCGGATCATGAGAGCCGCCGCGGGGGCGACGGAAAGTCCGCTCGTGCCCTCCAGATCGACCTTGATAACATTGTAAGCTGTGCCGTCGGTTCCAAAACTCTGCGTTAATATCTTTTCCAATTTAAGGGTGCTGACGACAAAATGGACTCCGGCGGAGAAGGCAATGGAAGAGTGAGGCCGGAAGGTTATAACAGGACTGATGTAATAACTGCGAATCTGGGAATTCGTGCTCAGTGTCCGCCCGGGAAATGTCTCGGGATCATCCCAATCCACACCTAATCCGAAGGGAGTAAAAAAACCAACACCACCCGACCACCGCTCATTATGGCGATAACTCATATAGAGACCGGTCGGCATATAGATTCTGTCAGCTGTCTGAGACTCCACATCGCCCGGATAAAGACCCACTGTCGCACCGGAGGCCCGGGTGAACTTTGAAATCGGCGCAATAGGCGAGACATTCGCTGAAACAGCAATCCCCCTATTCAGCCATCCGATACCGGCCGGATTGTAAAACAGGGCCGTCGGGTCATCCGCGGTCGCTGTGAAAGCCCCACCCAATGAGGTGGCCCGGCTTCCCATTTCATAAATATTAAATCCGCCGGCATGGGAATCGTTCCACATCCCCAGAGCCAATAAGATAGAGCCCAAGATCAGGATCCGCTTCAAAACGACCTCCTTCAGCCTAGTAACGGTCGATGTCACCCCAACCTCTACCCAACAGATCTCTTCTAGATCTATCCACCGATAACCATCTTCCACTCGGATTGAGCTGGACCACAAAGATAAGCTGCTCCAGTTGGCGGCAAGGGCCATCGACCGGCATCCGATTTTTAGTCGATCTCCCTGTGGCATTTCTGAATTTCAGCCAATTCCTCTTCCCGCAAGACGCGGCGCAGAAATTTCAGGATGCCGCTCTTGGGCAACGTCTCTCTAAAATCAATAAGTCTTGGAACCTTGTAGGCCGCCAATTGCTTCTTGCAATAACTGATAATCTCTTCTTCGGTGACTGTCTCGCCGGGTTTGAGAACGACAAAAGATTTGACCGTTTCGCCGCGTTTCGGATCCGGAACCCCGATGGTGCAGGCCTCAGTTATAGCAGGATGTTCCATGAGGATGCTGTCGATTTCATCCGGATAGATATTGTAGCCGCTGGCGAGAATCATGTCTTTCTTGCGACCCACAATTGTCACAAAACCATCCTCATCCATCATGGCCAAATCGCCTGTGTGAAGCCAGCCGTTCCTCAAAGCCTGGGCTGTCTCTTCCGGGTTGTTATAATACCCTTGCATGATTTGGGGTCCCCGGACAATAAGTTCCCCCTCTTCACCGGGAGCACATTCCCCGATTCCATTATTCGTATCAACAATTTTCGCGTCAGTGCCTGGAACAGGGATCCCGATACTCCCGGCCTTTCGCTTTCCACCCAATGGATTTGCGTGCGTCAAGGGCGACGCCTCGGTAAGTCCGTAACCTTCGACGAGCTTCCCACCGGTCAATTCTTCAAACCGCTGAAGCGTATCAATCGGAAGAGGCGCACCCCCGGCAAAGCTCCACTTGAGGCTTCTGACATCCTTCCTACTAATCTTTGAATAGGAATTGATCGCTTTAAAAATGGCTGGGACCGCCGGGAAGAGCGTGACCCTGTGTTTTTTAATATTCTTGATAATAATGGGAATGTCTCTGGGATTCGGCATAACGACCATTGTGGCCCCGGCAAAGATGGGAAGCAGCAGAGCGACGGTGAATCCGAAAATGTGAAACTGAGGCAGCACCGATAGAAAGACCTCGCCTCCATCCTTAAGCCCCGGAAACCAAAAATGCATTTGCTGAACATTATATGAGAGGTTTCCGTGGGTTAGAATAGCTCCCTTGGATCGCCCTGTCGTTCCCCCCGTATATTGAAGCAAAGCGGCATCATCCATGCGGATGACCGGGCGCGGCGGGCAAGCCGGGCTCCATCGAATGAGCGATTTAAAACTATGGAATTCAGGGCCGCGCGGCATCCTGGTCAGCAGCGAGGGTCTTCGGCGCCGAAGTTTTAGCGCCGCCAGCGGGCGGACAGGAAAGGAGAGATAATCGGGTATGGAAGCCACGATATAGTGCCGTATCGTAAGATTATTGTGAATCTGAGCTATATGCCGATTGTACAAAAAATCAGTCGTGATAACGACCGTGCATTCCGCATCCGTCCATTGTTCCTCGAGTTCACGCGAAACATTGAGAGGATTGGTCATCACAACCTGGGCTCCGAGAGAGAGCACCGCCATAACCGAGATAGCTGTCTGCGGGAGATTGGGAAGATGTATCGCAACGCGGGAGTCCCTGACGACTCCGAGAGCCGTCAGGGCCGTTGCCAGCCGGTCCACATGGTCTTTAAGCCTGCCGTACGTTAGATTCTGATTGAGAAAAATCGTCGCCGGACGGGACGGGAAGCGGGAAGCAGCGCGTTCCAGAAAAGATGGCAGCGGCAATTCTTCAAAATCCGGGCGGATCGGAACACCCTTATCGTAGAATCTATACCAGCTCTTCTCAGGCATCCTTCGACCGCGCTGGAGCGGTTAATCCTTCATTCCATTGAAGGCTTCCAATTCCAGAGTATAATGATTCATCACGCTGAGAAGACCCACCAGCTTCAATAGGGTGAGAACACGATTGGACGCGCCAACGAGACACATCCGCCCACCAGCGTTTGTGACGGATGTATAACTAGCGGCCAAGATCCCAACACCGGCGCTTGTCACATGCTCACATTTCTCAAGATTGATGATCAGACAGGAGCCGCCGCGGCGAACATCTTGGCGCAGAGTATCCAGAAAATCGAAGCAGTCTTTTCGATCGGTGAGAACACCTGATAAGCGATATACAACCGCCTCGGGATCTTCATGCTCTATCCTCTCGACTTCCAATTTCTCCCAGGATGACATCGTTGACCCCTCCCCGCAGTCTCTCAGGCATCGGTGTTTACGCTTGTAACATTCTATCGCATCCTAAATTCAAGTCAAACTCAGACTGGCACGAATCTTAGCATCTTGTTTTTTACAGAGCAATTCCGAACCCCCACCTATGAACTTGTCAGAATCCCGGGACTTTGTGAGGACACTGCGGGAAGAAAATACATGGTCCTTTTTATCATCAGCCGATAATCTTTGGCTTGCATTGTTGGTTGGTTTCTATTTTATGCTTATTCTGTAAACTTGAATTCAGCAGATTTGGGTTGCTCAGAGGAAGATCTCCCAAATACGAAAAAAGAATTCTGAATGAGGACTATGACCATGGAAAACACAATGGATACCCTTGTCAAATTCGCGACGACCTCAGGATTAAGGGTCATCGGCGCGATCCTCATCTTCATTGCCGGTCGCATCTTTGCCGGTATGGCCAGAAGACTTGTGCACAAGACTCTGACCCGCACCGAAACCGATCCCACCCTGATCTCTTTTCTCTGCACGCTGACCTATGCGGCCATTCTTGTCTTCACGGTTCTGGCGATCCTTGCGAAATTCGGAATCCAGACCGCATCCTTCGTCGCCGTCCTCGGCGCCGCTGGTTTCGCCGTAGGGTTCGCGTTGCAAGGATCTCTTGGAAATTTCGCCGCCGGTATCATGCTGCTCATCTTCCGTCCTTTCAAGACCGGAGACTTCATTGAAGCGGCGGGAACGGCTGGAACAGTCAAGGATGTTCAATTGTTCAATACCGTTCTTGCAACACCGGACAATGTGAAAATCATCATTCCCAACGGAAAACTCTACGGCGATATTATCAAGAATTATTCAGCCTTTGATATAAGACGCGTCGATCTTGTGATTGGAATCGGATATGGTTCATCCATTCAGGCGGCGTTTGATGCCGTAACCGGGTTGATCAAAGCCGACAGCCGGATCCTCAAAGATCCTGAGCATCAGATCGCCGTCACCGAGCTTGCCGATTCATCCGTCAATCTGGTTATTCGAACCTGGGTGAATAAGGTCGATTATTGGAACGTGAAATTCGATCTGCAGCGTTCCATCAAAGAGACATTCGACGAGAAGGGGATAGAGATTCCTTTCCCTCAAAGAGTTGTTCATATGGTGTCGTCATAAAGGAGGCTATTGAATGAAGTCTATTTTCAGGGTCTGTCAGAAGGGATTCCGCATCTTCGGCCTCGTTCTCTTAGTCGCCGCCGCGGGGTTGCAGAACACCCAGGCCGAGGAGAAGGAAATCGAGGTCGGTAAATGGTATCCCACGCTCGAGAGCGGCATCACCATGACTCAGAGCTCCTACAGCGACAATTGGTCGGGGGGCGACGAAGGCTCGATCGTGTGGACATTTATCACCAATGCCACGCTCGAGAATCAACTCAATCCAAAGACCAATTGGAACAATGAGCTGAAGCTCGCCTATGGGCAGACCCTTCAGCAATCGATGCGGGACAATGGGGAGAAGAAATGGGATCGGCCTGAGAAGTCAACAGATCTCCTCAGTTTCGAAACGATCTTTCGTTTCACCATGGGTTGGGCGGTCGATCCCTTTATTTCAGGCAGGTTCGAGAGCCAGTTCCAGGATGCGTCCGATCCGTGCGGAAGAACTCTTGCCTTGAACCCATTGAAGTTCAAGGAGTCGGTCGGTTTTGCCAGGCACTTCATCAATGAAGAGGAGCGCTCCTTATTGAGCCGTTTCGGTTTTGCGCTGCGCCAAAACTCCCGCAAACTCTTTGTCCAAGCCTGTTCTAATGCCCCCTCCCTCTCTAATGAAACAAAATCGGAAACATCAATGGACGGCGGTATTGAATGGGTCACCGACTACAATACGAAGATCCTGGAGAACCGCGTCTCTTGGACCTCCAAGTTGACGCTCTATCAGCCGATCTTCTACTCGGGGAATGATAAATTCGACGATTTATCAGTCGAGATGCTGGAAGCGGCCGGTCTAGCTTCAGATATCGGTGATTTCACCACGGTGATCGACGCTGATTGGGAAAATGTTTTCACCACTCAGATCACGAAACTGATTTCCGTGAATCTCTACATGAGATGGATCTACGACAAGTATGACAACTCCGTTCCTCCTGTCTTGACGGATGACGGCGGGCTGAAGAATCCGGCGGATATCAAAGCTGCGGTCAGAAAATCCGGGCAATTCAAGGAAACTCTGGCGCTGGGGCTGACATATAGATTCTTCTAGAAGCTGGTCCTGTGACTCCGCCGGCCGTTCTAAGAAAAGCCGCCGCCCTTCGCGGCGGCTTTTCTTGGACTCTAAATCGGTTCGGCTCTGTGTTATCCTGCCAGGAAAGCATCCATCCGATCTTGCGGGAAAGGGAAGGAGAGATGCGGATCTTATTGATTTTGATCATTCTCATCCTACAACCGGCTCTTGATCTGGCCGCCGCGCCACCGCGCACCTATACATCCAGCCCTTCCCATCTGTTGGGTGGAGAGCGCCTCGACGACGAATTGATATACCACCACAATGATACTTTTGAAGAAGCCTTTTCGGGATGCTGCGGATGGACTCAACGACCCTACTTTGGCGCATGGGGAGAGGCTTATGATCTGGGTCCGGGTACGATTCAATGCGCCGTCTATTGGATTACAACAACACTCAATCAATATCAGGGTGAGCTGGCGGATTGCTACATCTGGGAGGGCGGCATAGACACGGCAACGGGAAACATTCTGGCGCTTGTGCCGGGCGTCGCCTTTGAAAATATCCCGATCTGGCCGGAAATTGGGCGCAACGATGTCGAATTCAACCTCCACGTCGAGGGTGAAGTCACCGTTGGTTATTGGGGGGTCTGGCCCGACGCACCTCATGGCTTTTATTGCGCCGTGGATATGGACGGCCCGGGCGGGCATCCGCTCTGCAATGTCGCCCCCAGCCTCACCGAAGAATCAGGATGGCAGGATCCCCATGATTATTTCTACCCGGAGCAGCCGATACAATCAATGGGCATTGGTTTAACATTCTCCGCCGATCTCAACCCCGCCCTTTTTCATACATGGGGAGCTATCAAGGCCTTGAGATAGCCGCCTTCAGAATCACTCTATAAAATGGAAAGCCCTCCGGCAATAGCGCCGAAGGACTTTAACAAGAATGGCGGGGCCGACGGGAATCGAACCCGCGACCTCTGGCTTGACAGGCCAGCGTTCTAACCGGTCTGAACTACGACCCCGCACGGAGCGGAGGCTGTCATCTTGGATTCAAAGACTCGACGGCCGATTGATGCAGACCGTCCCGGGACAGCCAGAAGCCAACCCTAGCAAGCAGGCCCCTGCCCTGTCAAGAACCCATATCCCGGGGTGTTAGCCGGGAGGGCCCGACGATTTCCGATTTCTGCGACCGTCATAGATCTGCTGGATATCTATATCCTTGTAGTAATGCCGCAGGATTTGGAGGTAATTGTATCCTTGGCGGGACATCTCCATGGCCCCGGTCTGGCACAGCCCCACACCATGTCCAAACCCACCGCCTTCAAGGACCATGAAACACCGGCCTTTCTCCTCCTTTTTCCTGAGCGCGCCGATGAAGGAGGAGCGCAACGGGGCGCCATTCGTTCGGCGGAGGACCCATCGAACCTCATCACCCCGAACGATATAGCGGCCACTCTGGGTCCAGACCCCCAATTCGGCGACACGCCCCGAAGGCGTCCGGCTGAGGATGGTCATCTTCTCGACGGGACCGGGGTCCTTTCCCTTGAGCTTGTCCTGACTGCGCCAGAGGTTTTTTCGGACAACCTCATACAACTCATGGCAATCCCAGACCTCCTCCCACCGGTAGTAGGGGGCCTTGGAGCAGAAATCCTCCCCATTCTGACTATCCTTCCGGGCCCGGAGATAGGGGAAATCCCCCCCTTTCGGCCAGACCGCAGAAGCCGAAGCCGTCTTGCCGGCGCAGGTGGAGCTATAATTGGCGCGGATGATCCGGCCCTTATAGAGCGCCACAATCCCCCATGTGGATTCCACGGCTTCATTCGCCCTGGGATCCTCCCCATCCATCCCCAGATAGACCTGATCCGCCTCGCTGGGAAGCAGGTCAAAAGGCCCCTCCCGCCGTTGAGCCATTTGATAGAGGGTATAGCTGCGGGCGGCGACGGCCTGGGCCTTGAGCGCATCGAACCCCTTCTCGCCGGGCCGGCCCAGTTCCGCCGGCAACACCCCTTTCAAGTAGGATTCGAGCCCCACGGCATTGATAATTCTGAGCGTTCCCCCCTCAATCGATTCGAGGATGAACTCACCCCGGTACTTCGCACCATCCAAGCACAATGGTGTCCGGGGATCCTCGGGATAAATATAGACCTTTTCCTTAAAAAGTCCCCGTGACAGCCCCGCATCATCGGATGCCTGTATCTGATGCCCATGAATTGTAAAAGTCCATCTTTCACCCGGATAGCCTCTTGTCGGGCGCCTGTGCGTCCCCCAACGCCCGACACGAAAGGTTCCGGCGCAGGAAATAGAGATCTTGCGGGCTGTTTCAGAGAGAGCGATATAAACAACCGGCTCGGCGTGCGGAATATCGCCACCTAATGTACAATGAGGCACACACTGGAAGAGGCCGCAAAGCAGCAGAAGACGGGCTCGATACCCAAGCACATGGATCTCTTGTAACGCCATCCGGATTCCCGCGAATCTTGGAGTCTGCATCATGGAATGTACACCCCGAGGATTTGGGCTGACCGGGCCCCGGTGACTTGTGGCAGGTGGGCGCGGTTGCCGCAGACCGCCTCACTCCCCAGCCAAGCAAAGAGCCCGGCTTCTTTGCTGTCTGCCGTCATTCCCTTCTCTAGAAACGGAACGAGCTTCAATCCCAAGGACAATCCTTCCTTTCGGAGGACCGCGACAAGGGCCGGGTTGCGGGCTCCACCACCACTGATCACGAGACGCCGTGGATGATAGCGGTCAGGAATTTCTTCTCTCAGCGCTGCCGCGACGGATCGTGCGATGAGAAGAATCCCGGTCGCCAAATGATCGGAGAGAGAACGCCGCGGACCATCACATCTTATGAATCGCCGGATAAATTCAGGGCCGAAATCCTCCCGCCCCGTCGAACGAGGGGGCGGCTTGTGATAGAAGGGGTGCTGCAGCAGCGTGCGAACAACTTCTTCACGGGAACGCCCATCACGGGATAACCGCCCCCCCCGGTCGTAGGGTAGACCGCCCAGCAACCGGCAAAGACCATCCAAGAGAAGATTGCAGGGCCCGATATCGAATCCGATGACCTCTTCCGGACGGCCCCCCGCCGGCACCATCGTTAGATTTGTAATACCCCCAAGATTCAGCGCGACCGTATCTTCAGGGCAATCTTTGAAAAGAAGATAGTCGAAGGCAGGGGTCAAGGGAGCGCCTTGTCCACCGGCCGCGATATCGGCCGCGCGGAAGTCGGCAACCACCGGCAAATCCGCGGCGACCGCGATCGAATGAGGATGGCCAAGTTGCAGAGTCGCGGCTGTCCCCGGTCGATGACCAGGAGTATGCCAAACCGTCTGTCCATGCGAAGCGACAAGATGAACCGTCAGGGAATGCCGCCGCGCCCACTGAATCATTGTCCGCGCCGACCGGCCCATAAACCGACCCAAGGCCATATCGGTCTGAACAAGATCCTCGGTAAGGACCGAGTTACGCTTGGTTGGATCGGTCAGCCGGTTGAGAAGAGAGTGGATTTGGTTTTTAAGATCCGGGGGAAAAGGGACGGATCGGAAGCGCAGGGACCGGAT
The DNA here is from genome assembly GCA_018831195.1 of Candidatus Eisenbacteria bacterium. NCBI lineage: Bacteria > Candidatus Eiseniibacteriota > Candidatus Eiseniibacteriota bacterium. The sequence continues at coordinate 51,085 of JAHJDP010000095.1, forward strand.
TTTGGAAGACCATCCATCTCCCCGCACTTCCAATAAAATGAGATCCAGGCCATCGGCCGAAGTTCCGGAATTAAGCCCGACAACCCTTCGAACCCGAGCACGGGCTGCTTTCTGTAAACGATCCATGAGATTCAGCCACCGGCCGACCGCCGGGAAAGATTCGGTCGATCCTGCTTATTGGCTGGCACCCGAAATACGGAAGACAACTCCAAGGCGGACATCGAACATGTGATAGGGATCGATACCATGGAAAAGGTCATCCGTCGTGACGTGGTGATAAACCACGGCGGTTGTCAATGCCACCTTGTCACTCTTCTTCCATACAAGATGAGCCCCGCTATTCAAGCCGAGAACTGTGTCGGATTTCTCAAGTCCGAGGTCGCTCCATTCCCAGTTCAGGGCATAGGCTCCAATTCCGAAGGAAAACCACATCGAAGTATTCCGGTGCTTCTTCTGGCACCAGGGAGCCTTCATAAAAACTTGACCGATCCAGGGAACGACGGTGAAGTCAGTGGCCGGTCCAAGACAGCAGAGCTCTTCATTTCTCACACCGGGATCATGCCACGGCTCATCCCCATGTCTGGCCCGGTCACTATGCTTCCGCATGCCCATCTCAACCCCGATGGCCCAGTTGGGCGAGACCGGTTGGATGTATCCCAGCGCCCATCCCGCGGCGGGTTTATAGAGCTCCTCGAGATCATCGGCGAAACCAACCCACATGAAGTCTCCGTAGAGGCTCCCATCCCGCAAACCACCAGCCCATGTTGCCTGAACCCCGAGCAGAAGTGATAGAATCACTGTTGTCAGCCCTAAGGTCCTGATTATCCTTGTGCCTTTCATTCGTACCTCCTGAAGGATCTTCTAGACCAGCAGCAGGCTATCATGGGATCGAATTCCCTTCAACAAAAGCCTCTCTCTTCTTTGCCGAAGCTTGCCGGCGTCGACCTGTCAAAGGGCAACAACTTAATCTATGAATTCGATTCCGGAATCGGCCGGGAATCGACACCCGATTCCTCCAAGGCTCTGCGCAAAAATCCATCATGCCGGGCGAGCAGCTGATGCGCCCGCCGGCGGGTCACCCCAGCCCGACCCATAAGAATCGCCACCTTGACGCTCCCCCCGGCCGACTTGAGGAGTTGCCCCGCTTGAGGCCGGGAAACCCCCGTTGTCTGCTGAACAAGACGGAGGGATCGCTCCCTCAACTTCAAGCTCCGGGCCTGCAAATCGACCATGAGGTTTCCAAAGACGCGCCCGGCCAAGACCATGGCCGTTGTGGTAATGAGATTGAGGATGATTTTTTGCGCCGTTCCCGACTTCATCCGTGTCGAGCCGGCGATAATTTCGGGGCCGACCCTGGGACGGATCACCAGATCGACCTCAGCCTCTTCAGGCCCAGGAGGATTGCAGTGAAGGAGCACGGTCCGCGCTCCCCGGCGGCGGGCCTCTGAGAGGGCGGCCAAAACAAAGGGAGTCCGGCGGCTGGCGGCCAGCCCCACCACGATATCCGTCATTCCTGTCTCGAGACGGCGGATTTCCCTTCGAGCCGGAGCCCGTTCATCTTCGACGCCCTCCCGGGAGCGGACGAGGGTCCCTCTCCCCCCGGCAATCACGCCTACAACTTGGCCCACGGGCACACCGAAGGTTGGAGGGCATTCGGCAGCCTCCAGAACACCGAGGCGGCCACTTGTCCCTGCGCCCACAAAAATCAACCGCCCACCGCTCCGGAAGGCGGAAGCAGCCCACTCCGCCAGTGTCGCAATCTCAGGGAGAACCCCCTCCACGACGGCCGGTACGGTCGACATCTCCACATGAATCCGCTCCACAATCTCCCGGGCTGATAAAAGATCCAAATCCTGGTGCTCGGGATGAACCGATTCCGTGACCAATTCGGCCAGTAGATCGGCGACTGGCTTCCGCGGCTGGTTCGCTCGCCTTCTTTGGGCCATGCTGGTTGATCCTTTCGCACTTGATTTATGAGGAATACTTGTTGTAGTTTAGACTCAGTCTCAGGTTCAGCTAGAGTCCCTGAGTTCCGATGATTATATACACAGCCAAAGGGAACCGATATGTCTTCTGATGAAACCGCCATTTTGGCGCAATTCCGAGAATTCCTGGCGACGCGAAGCCTCCGGATGACGAAAGAGCGGGAATCGCTCGTTAGGGAAATCCTTCGCGCCCCCCGGCACTTTGAAGCGGAACAGCTGATCCAACGACTGCGCCGCAGCCGGCGCCGTGTCAGCCGGGCCACCGTCTACCGGACGCTGATGCTCCTGGAGGAATGCGGCATCCTTCGCAAGTCGACATTCGGCCATGATCGCAGCTTTTACGAAGCTGTTCTCAATGAGGGACATCATGATCACCTCATCTGTCTGAGCTGTGGATCCATTGAGGAGTTCCAATCGCCTCAAATCGAAGCCAACCAAACAAGGATCTGCCAAGACAGAGGGTTTGAGCTCATCGACCATGTCCATGAGATGTACGGCCTTTGCCCCAAATGCTTGATTAAATCTGAATCCCAGGCACAGGCGTGAAGAAATCGATTGAATCAAAATCCCCCAATCCGCCTGAATCGACCCATTCCCTTCTTCTGGTGGGGCAATCCAATGTTGGCAAGAGCGCCATCTTTGGCGCCTTGACGAACCGTTATGTCGCGGTCTCAAACTATCCCGGTACAACGGTGGAGGTCACTCAGGGAGTCGCAAAGTTTAAGGACCGGGATGCGACCATCCTGGACACACCGGGAACGAACTCATTGCTTCCGATGAGTAATGATGAACGAGTGACACGGGATATCCTCATGACCCATCCTACGGCGGATATCATCCAGGTCGGCGACGGCAAGAACCTTTCCAGAACCCTTCATTTGACATTAGAGCTGGCCGAGGCGGGCCGATCGATCGTGCTCGTCCTGAATATGCTCGATGAAGCCCGGGCGCGGGGGATCCGGATCGATACGCAAAAGCTGCATCAACAAGTGGGATGTCCCGTTGTCGCCACCGTGGCGATACGACGCCAGGGGTTCCGGCAGCTGATTTCAACGCAACCCGCACCGGCCCACGCTGTGACGGCGATCCAATACCCCCTGGTCATCGAGCATGCCATCGCTGATTTGGAAGACCTCTTGCCGTCTGATACGGGACTGACGCCTCGGGCCCTCGCCCTTCTCATTCTTCAGAGCGACGAGTCTCTGGCCGATTGGCTGCGCGAGAAACTGTCCCTGGAGATTTTGGGACGTTTGGAAGGGATCCGCGCCGTAACGGAACGCAAGGCCGGACGGCCTCTCAGCGAAATAATCTTTAACGCCCGAAATGAGAGAGTGGCCGCGATCCTGGACAAGTGTTTTCAACAAACGGTCCAGCGAACCTCTGGATGGAGCCGCCGTCTCGGAGGTTGGTCGAGTCATCCCGTCAAGGGTCTCTTCATCCTCGCCCTCATACTTTATTTTTCCTTTTGGTTCGTCGGTTTGCTGGGGGCCGGAACCCTGGTTGATCTCATGGAAACCGGGCTCTTTGGCCAAGCCATCAGCCCCCTCGCCATCAAGGCCACCGACAGCATCTTACCCTTCCCGCATCAGCATGATGTTGAGGAGACCGGTTGGGAATTAAAAATCCCCCTGACCCCACAAACCTCGCTTCCGCTTGGAGTGGGTCATAAGACGGAAGCTCTACAGCCGACTTATACAATAACGGGCGAATTAACGAACCTTCAAAAATCCTTCCAGATTCTACACGATTTTCTCGTGGGACCTTTCGGCCTTTTCACCATGGCGCTGGCTTATGGATTTGCAATTATCCTTCCGATTGTGGGCACCTTCTTCCTGCTCTTCAGCCTCATGGAGGACTCCGGCTATCTTCCCCGATTGGCCGTCATGGTCAATTCACTCTTCCGCAAGATGGGGCTCAACGGCCGCGCGGTCCTTCCCCTTGTCTTGGGACTCGGCTGCGATACAATGGCCACAATGTCGACCCGGATCCTGTCAACGAGCAAGCAGCGTATCATCACAACACTTCTTCTGGCCCTGGTTATTCCCTGCTCCGCTCAACTGGGCGTCCTTCTGGCCATGATCAGCCGCCTGACGATTTACGGGGCGCTGATCTGGACCGCTACCCTGCTGGGAATTCTTTTCGGCGTGGGACACCTCGCTTCCAAGATCATCCCGGGACCCCCGGCTGATTTTCTGATGGAAATCCCGCCGTTGAGACGGCCGGTTCTTTCCAATGTCTTCCAAAAAACCGGAGCCCGCATCATCTGGTATCTCAGAGAGGTCATTCCTCTCTTTATTCTTGGGACATTTATCCTCTTTCTTTTTGATAAATTCCAACTTCTGGGCTGGCTTCATCGAATGGGGGCTCCTGTTGTAGAGGGAGTCCTTGGACTTCCCCGGGAAACAACGGAAGCCTTTCTTATCGGATTTCTCCGGCGGGATTACGGAGCGGTCTTTCTCCTTGATGCGGCGACAGGACCCGATGCGATACTCAATACAGCACAGGTTCTCACCAGCATGATTGTCATAACCCTGTTTGTTCCATGTATTGCGAATGTTTTCATGATAATAAAGGAATTCGGATTTCGCGTCGCTCTCATCATGATGGCCTTTATTTTCCCCTTCGCTTTTCTCGTGGGGGGAATCATACAACGTCTGGTCGGGTGGCTGGGAATCCCGGTCTGAGTCCCGGTCGAATAAAGAGAGAGATTAATGACAACAGAAAAGAACAACCCGGAAGAGAACGCGGGGGAACAAAACAACCGGAACGGATTACACCACCATGCCGGCAGAAGGGAAACATTCCGGCGGGAAGAACGATTGGATGAGGGATTGGAGTGTCTTTATGTCCTTCGCGAAAACAGACTCTGCGGGAAAGAGGATTTTCTCAAAAGGTGTTCAGAACCTGATCCAGAGCAGCTCCTGAAGGATCTTTCGGAAGAGAAGTACCTTACGATCGAAGCTGGATCCATCACCCTCACGCCGGCCGGTGAAAAGAGGGCGCGGAATATCCTCAGACGGCACCGGCTCGCGGAGACCCTCTTTCAGGATTTCCTATGTATGAGTGAAAGGGATATGGAAACAGGAGCTTGTGCTTTTGAGCATCTGCTGACGGAGGAGGCTGTCCAGCGGGTTTGTACATTTCTTGGCCACCCCTCACAATGCCCGCACGGCCGGCCAATCCCTCCCGGCGATTGCTGTCGCATCTTCAACGGCGCCAAGGATGAATCCTCGTTTGTCATTCCTCTGGCAAATTTAAATGTAGGTCAGTGGGGGAAAATAGTCTTTATGAGTCCTGGGCCGAGAAAGAGAATCGCACATCTCAGTCAATACGGCATTGTCCCACAGGCCGTGATACAACTATTCCAGCAGCGCCCTTCTCTCTTGATTCGCATAGGCCAAACGGATTTGGCTATTGATGAGGATATCGCCAAGCAGATCTTCGTTCAACCCTGTACAACACCGCCCATTGAGGGAGAGGAACCTCAGGCGACGCGGGGTTGGGGGTTCCGGCGCCGGCTTCGCCGACGCGGCCGGTAACGCTGAGGTCCCGGTAGTTCAATCTCCAAGCGTTTGAGTCGGTACCGCAATTGCCCCCGCCCCATCTTCAGCTGCCGGGCCGCCTCGGAAATATTGCCCCCCACTTTAAGAAGCGCCGTGTTTAAAACCGCTCGTTCAATATCGTCCCAGGCCACCGGCTCATTCGGGAGTTCTACCCTTAGTCCCCCTCCCAGAGTGGCCGGATGGGCGGGATCAAAACCGAATGCGGCCGCAGGGAGAGCGGCTGGGGGGAGATGGGCGCCCTCTTCATTTCGTGCAACATGCCGGACAAGATCGATCGGAAGATGTTCCAGATCCAGTATGGGAATCTCTTTGTGGAGAAGAACACAGCGCTCGATCACATTTTCCAATTCCCGCACATTTCCAGGCCATGGATATCGTACAAGTGTTTCCAGGGCGCGTTCTGAGAGTCCCGTGATGCGCGCGCCGAGGCGCCGGACATTGAGCTTGGTGAAATGCTCCACTAGAAGAGATATATCGGAACGGCGCTCGACAAGTGAGGGGATTCGTAATGTTAAAACATTGAGCCGGTGATAAAGATCCTCCCGGAACAGACCCCGCCGGACATCGCTTTCAAGATCCCTATGGGTAGCGGCGACCAGCCTCACATCGACCTGAATCTCCTGCAGCCCCTGCACTCTCCTGAAGGAGCGCTGGTCGAGAAATTTTAGAATCCGCACCTGCAGCGTGGGCTCCAGCTCGCCGATTTCGTCAAGGAAGACGGTGCCGCCGTTCGCCAATTCCAAGAGACCCGGCTTCTGATGCGTTGCTCCCGTAAAGGCGCCCTTCTCATGACCAAAAAGCTCCGATTCCAGAAGGGCGACCGGCAGCGAACCACAATTGATATCGAGGAAGGGGCCGCCCGATCTCGGGCTCTCTTCATGAATCGCGCGGGCAAAGAGCTGTTTTCCGGTCCCTGTGTTGCCGCGGATCAAGACCGTCGTCTGCGAGCTGGCGCCGGCCTTTCGAGCTGTTTCCAATACTTCCAAGAAGGCCGGGTCCTCCCCGATCAGATTCTTAAAACTCGATTCCGAACGGGGGGAGCGTGTCCCTTCCCTCATCCGGGACATGAGGGAACGCACACCTCGTGAGATGATCTCTAACAAGTGATCCTGATCGACCGGCTGTCCCAACCAGGTCCGCACACCCCAGGATTCCAATTCCTCCGGGTTCGGCGGATCCGTGCCCGGCGTCATCAGGATGATCTGGCACGACCTCCGTGCGGCTTTGATCCTCGGCACCCATCGAGCCGCCGCAATCAAACCGGGAAGATCGATAATCGCCAGATCGCAGACAATCGGATCACTCGAATCAAGATCATTCGTTGGCTGACTGATCAGCTTCAGTGGGTGGGGTCTGAGATAGGTCAGGATCCGTTCATTCAGTGCCTTGTCATTCGTCAGGATGAGGGCGGTTGGTTCCATCGGGTGATCTCTCCTCAGGATCGCACGCTTCGGCTTCCTCCCGGGATACCTCATCCTGCTGCGTCGCGGCGGGGCCGGTCGAGACCATCACCCGGGCCGGTCGAAGCAGCCTTTTATCGAAATGGTACCCTCGTTCGAAGATATCGAGCACGTGCTGAGCCGGAATCTCTTCAGACGGAAGGGCCCCAATGGCTTCTTGGAAAGCGGGATCAAACCCGTCCCCTACAGCCATCCCTATGGGTTCCAACCCTTCCCTACTCAAGATTTCGGCCAATCGACGCAGGATCGTAAGGAGAGCCTCACTATCCGATCGTTCCCCTTCAGAGAATGACTTTTGCGCCCGGTCGTAGTCATCAAGGACAGGAAGAATCTTCAGTAGTAGCCGGCCGCGGGACAGCCGGTCTTGATCCTCCGCCTCCCGGCGGGCTCTTTTCCGAAAATTATCGAACTCTGCCAGGAGGCGCTGATACTTATCGAGGAGCTCCAACTCTCTATAGGATCTTTGCTCTTCCTCAGATCCCGGCTCTTCATCCTGGGTAAGGCCCACGACCTTTCCCGTCAAGCCCTCCTCGTTTTCCGATGGGGTCATCGATGGGGTTGAATCGTTCGAGGTCGCTGCCACGGCATCTTTAACCTCAGCTTCACCCTGCTCTTTTCCGCGTCTGCCCATTTTGCCGCGAACCATCAGTGTCACATCCCCCTTGCCGAGATTTTCTGTTTATCCTTCCGGCTTATCCTCAGAAGGGGAAGTTTCCTCTCCCCCCTGACCGCCGGCACCTTCAGCCGACACCGTTCCATCGACGGCGGCGTCATCTCCCTTTTCCTTCGATGATCTATTCATCTCTTCTACATAGGCCAATCGCAACTGCGTCAGGGATTGTTCAAGGAACTGCGATTCCGTTTTGTTCAACCGTCCGGAAGTCTTGTCACTCAACATGCCCAGCATGTCGATTTGAAACCGGGCCAGATCAAGATTGCGTTCAGTCTTTCCCGTCACCGGATGTTCGGCTTTCCCCAATCCCATCCAGGCCGCGTCCCGAAGCTGGGATGCAAGTATGAGAAAAAGATGATCCTGCTCTTCTGTGGCCATCTCAACCTCACTTCCTTAAGCCGCCGCGCCCCTGGGCGACACGCTGGATTACTTCTCTGTTTCGTCCACAACCTCATAATCAGCGTCGATCGGTTCCTCGCCACTCTTCTCCTTATCCGGGGTTTGAGGAGCTTGGCCGGCGGCGCCATCGGGACCAGGGGCACCCGTCTCCGGACCACCAGCGGTCGCCTGCGAGTAAATCTTCGATGCGGCTTCATGCCAGGTCTTCTGCAGCTTTTCCGTCGCACCCTTGATCTGCTCGACGCTGTCCGATTTCAATGCCGTCCGTAGATCTTCCAGAGAACTCTCAACCGACGCCTTGGTGTCCGCATCCAGCTTGCCTTCCATATCTTTCAAATTCTTTTCGGTGCCGTAAACCAGTTGTTCACCGTTATTGCGCGTCTCTACTGACTCCCGGCGTTTCTGATCCTCGTCAGCGTGCGCTTCGGCATCTCCTACCATCCGATCAATCTCTTCACCAGTGAGACCACTGGAGCCCTGGATCCGGATGGACTGCTCTTTGCTCGTCGCCTTGTCCTTGGCCGACACATTTAGGACCCCATTGGCATCGATATCAAAGGTCACTTCAACCTGGGGAATGCCGCGCGGCGCCGGTGGGATACCGTCGAGCATGAATTTCCCAAGGCTCTTGTTATCCACCGCCATGGGACGCTCGCCCTGAAGCACATGAACCTCCACACTGGGCTGGTTGTCACCGGCCGTAGAGAAGATATTGCTCTTCCGTGTGGGGATGGTCGTATTCCTGTCGATCAGCTTTGTAAAAACACCACCAAGGGTCTCGATACCGAGCGACAGCGGTGTTACATCCAGCAACACCATGTCCTTATCTTTGAAATCGCCCGCCAGGATCCCGCCCTGAATGGCGGCGCCGAGGGCTACGACCTCATCAGGATTAACGCCCTTGTTCGGCTCTTTCCCGAAAAGCTCCCGGACGAGCTCCTGAACGCGCGGGATTCGCGTGGAACCTCCGACGAGAATGACCTCATCGATCCCCGCCGTGTCAAGCCCGCTGTCTTTCAATGCCCGCCGGCAAGGTCCTTCCACACGATGAAAGAGATCATCCACCAGCTGCTCAAACTTCGCCCGCGTCAGGGTCATATTGAAATGCTTCGGACCGCTGCTGTCGGCCGTCACATAGGGAAGACTGATTTCGGTTTGGGGCGTCGAGGAAAGTTCACATTTCGCCTTTTCCGCGGCCTCCTTAAGCCGCTGCAACGCCATCGGATCCTGGCGCAGATCGACACCGTCCGACTTCTTGAATTCCGTGACCATCCAATCCATGATCCGCTGATCAAAGTCATCTCCACCGAGATGCGTATCGCCGCTGGTCGCTTTGACCTCAAAGACACCCTCACCGATTTCGAGGATGGAAATGTCAAAGGTCCCTCCACCCAGATCGAAGACGGCGATCTTTTCATCTTTCTTTTTATCGAGGCCATAAGCCAGGGCTGCCGCTGTCGGTTCGTTGATGATTCTCTTCACTTCCAGACCGGCGATCTTCCCGGCTTCCTGTGTCGCCTTTCTCTGCGCATCGTTAAAGTAGGCCGGCACGGTGATCACGGCCTGTGTAATCTTTTCACCAAGATGGCTCTCAGCGGTTTCCTTGAGTTTGCGCAGGACCTTGGCTGAAATCTCCGGTGGGGAGTAGATCTTGTCACCGATCTTAACGCGCGCCGTATCATTCGGCCCCCGAACAACGTTATATTGTACCGTCGAGATTTCGGTGGCCACCTCATCGAACTTCCGGCCCATGAAGCGCTTGATCGACATGATTGTGTTCTGGGGATTGGTAATCGCCTGGCGTTTTGCGAGAACCCCAACAGGGATTTCTCCATCCGACCGGAAGGCCACAACCGACGGGGTCGTCCGGTTCCCCTCCTCATTCGTAATGACGTGCGGCTCCCCACCTTCCACAACGGCGACGACGGAGTTTGTCGTGCCCAAATCGATTCCAATGATCTTTGCCATGGTCTTCACCTCTTCTTTTTCTGAATCTCATCCCTCCAGCCGATCTGGCCGGGTCAACGGGTTTAATAGATGCAAGGAACATACCGGAATAGAATAATCGGAAAAATTATTCATCTTGTTGTAAATTAATGGGTTATAGTCACTCTGTCATTTAGAAAATCGGAGAAAATCACAAAACGTTCAACATTGAAACGTCACGGGTCGTTTCATTTCGGAACATCTAGGTTGTATTGCTTCATTTTTCTCCAAAGGGTCGTCCGAGATATCCCCAGTGAGTCGGCGGTTTTCCCCAGATTTCCGGCCATCTTTCGAAGAACCTTTTGGATATGAAGGGCCTCCACATCTTCCAGCGAGAGGGTCTCGGGATACCCCTCGTGCTGTCCGGCTCCCAGGCGGGGGAGCCCCCGCTCCGTTATCTCCGGAGGGAGATCCTGGGGCATAATGACATCGCCATTACTAATGGCCAGACCACGCTCCATGGCATTTTCCAGCTCCCTTACATTTCCCGGCCAGGTGTAATGCATCAGATACCCCCAGGCCGGATCGGAAAGCCGCGGCACCTCACGATTCTGCTCGCGGGCCATCCTCTCAAGGAAGTAGCGGGCCAGGTAGGGGATATCCTCCCGCCGCTCTCGAAGGGCCGGAATGTGCAACCGGAGGACATTCAGGCGATAGAAGAGATCTTCTCTAAAGCGGCCTTCCTCCATCTCCCGCCGTAAATCCTTATTCGTGGCGGTGATGATTCTAGCGTCGACGCGGAAGGAATCCTCGGAACCCACGGGCCGGACCATTCTATCCTGTAAGACCCTCAACAGCTTCACCTGGCTTGGCGGGCTCATCTCTCCAATCTCATCGAGAAAAAGGGTGCCACCATCCGCGAGGAGAAAGAGACCCTTCTTCTCACGATAGGCGTCGGTGAAAGCCCCGCGCACATGACCGAAGAGCTCGGATTCGAAAAGCGCATCCGGGATAGCACCGGTGTTGACGGGAACAAAGGGCCCACGGCTTCTACGGCTTTGGTAATGTATAACCCGGGCGATTTTCTCTTTTCCCGTGCCGCTCTCGCCGGTGACGAGAATCGGACTTTCCGTCGGCGCGATCCGATCCACAAGGTGAAGAATCTTCCGCATCGCGTGGGAGGCCCCGACCACATACTCGGAAACGGTGTCAGACGCCGAATCTGAATCCCCCCGCACCTCTTCCGCCGCTGGATTCAGGGAAACTCCCAATGGCAATGACTCGCCCGAGCGGGGCTCTGAGGAAGAAGGGCCCTCTTTATGATTCCCTGGCCGGCGGGGCTTTGAATTCGAATCTTTCATGCCTATTCCGGGAAGCGATCCTCAGGATCCGGAGGCGTATCCAACGGTTTGAGATGAGGGAAGAGAACGACATCCCGGATCGAATCAGAGCCGGTTAGGAGCATGATGAGCCGATCCATCCCGATTCCCACCCCGGCCGCCGGCGGCATCCCATGCTCCATTGCGGTCATAAAGTCATCATCGAGGGTTTGCGCTTCCTCATCTCCCTGCTCGCGCAGCTTCATCTGGGCTTCGAGACGATCGCGCTGGTCCCGGGGATCGTTCAATTCCGTAAAGGCATTCGCAAACTCTTGCCCATTGATAAAGAGCTCGAAACGTTCGACCACACTCCCATCTCCGCCGCGGACCTTCTTGGCCAGTGGTGAAATTTCCCGGGGATAATCCATCACAAATGTCGGTTGCATCAATTGCGGGCAGACCGTGGCGTCGAACAATGCTTCAATGAGGTGGCCGCGCTGGTGCCACCCGGGCGCTTCCTTTCCTCTTTGCTTGATCATTCCACGGATCCGCTCTTCTGATTCTGTCATCGGATCGGCTCCCAAAACCTCACGCACAGCCTCAACCATTCGGATTTTCCGAAAAGGCGTTTCGAGGTCAATTACCTCACCGCCCCAGCTGATCCGATATCCGCCTGTGACCTCGAATATCAAACGACGGAAGATCTCTTCTACAAAGTCCATCGCGTCATGGTAGTCGGCATACGCCCAATAGAATTCAAGCAGGGTGAATTCTGGATTGTGCATCCGGTCGATCCCCTCATTCCGGAAGACTTTTCCAATCTCATAGACCCGCTCCAACCCGCCGACGAGCAGTTTCTTCAACGGGATCTCTTCAGCAATCCTCAGAAAGAGGTCTACGCCCAAGGCGTTATGATGGGTTGTGAAGGGTTGCGCCATGGCCCCGCCATACCGGTACTGAAGGACAGGCGTTTCAACCTCCATAAAACCCTTCTCGTCGAGCAGGCGGCGCGTGATGGAGAGAATCTTTGACCGGGTCTTAAAAACCTCACGAATCTCAGGATTCACCATAAGATCGATGTAGCGATACCGGTACCGCGCCTCCCGATCCTGAAAGGCATCATACCGCACGCCATCCTTCTCCTTCACAACCGGCATCGGCCGCAAGCTTTTCGACAAAATGTCCGCTCGCACAGCGCGCACGGAAATCTCGCCGGTCCGCGTCCGGAAGGGGACCCCCTCGACGCCCAGAAGATCTCCCAAATCGACCTGCTTGAAGATCTCATACTCGGTCTCACCGACTTCATCCCGCCGCACATAGATTTGGATCCGGCCGGAGGGATCGGTGATATGACAGAAGGAAGCCTTGCCCATCTCCCGGAGAGCCACAATACGGCCCGAGCAACGGACGCTCCCTTTCTCCTCGAGTTCTTGGAAGTTATCGAGAATGTCCTGCGAAAGATGCGTCCGCCGGAACGTATGAGGATAGGGATTGCCGCCCAGCGCCTCTATCCGGTCGATCTTTTCCCGTCTGGAGCGGAGATGCTCCCCCATCCGCTCTTCGTCGTGCTGGTCCTTTTCACTCACGCCTTCGCTATCCTCCCTTTGGTCCTATTCAGGGATCTCCAGTCGATCAAATGAACCTGTTTCAGATCGTAACGGAGAGATGAACCCGCGTCGAGTCCTCTGAGCGCGGTCTCCATGGCCGCCAAACCTTTATTGATCCGTTCGCCGCAGTGGTCAAATCCCCTGAAGAATGTTATGTCTTGTAGGGGTCCAATTAAAGTCCGGGAGTTGATGGATGAATGAAGATCTTTTAAGAGAACGATTCCAGAACCTTCAGGCGCGGGTGGCCGAAGCTGCACGGCGGGTGGGGCGATCGGCTGAGGAGATTACGATTGTCGGGGTCACAAAAAAATTTCCGCCGGCCGTTCTTGCAACCGCCGCCCAGGTGGGCATCCGGCATGTGGGTGAAAACCGGGTCCAAGAGCTGGTCGAAAAACAGGACGCCCTTCCCGCCGTAGAGCTGATCTGGCACATGGTCGGCCCGCTTCAAACAAACAAGATCAATAAAATATTGGGCAGAATCCGTCTCCTTCAGTCGTTGGACCGGATAGAGTTGGCGGACGCCCTGCAGAAACGGCTGGCCTCACCCCTGGATTGTCTCGTTGAGATAAAAATCGCGGAAGAAACCACAAAACATGGAATCGATCCGGATGAACTCCCCGCCTTTCTGGACAAGCTGGTCACCATGGACAAAATCCGGGTCAAGGGGCTGATGACGGTGGGCCCGCTGACGGATGATCCATCGATGATCCGCAAGGCTTTTCGGAGGGTCGCCGATCTGTTTGAGAAAGAAAAAAAACGGAACCGCCCAGGTGCTGAGTTCCGTTTTTTGTCGATGGGAATGTCGGATGATTTTGAAATCGCGATTGAAGAAGGGAGCCGGATGATTCGAGTGGGGACCGCTCTTTTCGGCCCCCGCCCTTCCCCTTAGCCCTCCTGCAATAAGGCGACAATCTCGCTCTCAAAGACCTTCCGTTCCGTGAATCCAACATGCTGAGTCACGATACGCCCCTCTTGATCGATGACAAAGGTCGTAGGGATAGAGCGAACGCCACCGTAGTCACTGGTGACCTTCCCGGTCCCGATCAACGAGACATAATTGACATTCTGTTTTTGTACAAAGGGCAGGACCGCCTTGATACCATCCCGATCCATGGCGATACCGACGATCTCCACACCTTTGCTGCGATATTGATTCTGAAGATCGATAAAGTGCGGAATCTCCATGCGGCAGGGAGGACACCAGGTCGCCCAAAAATCAAGGATAACAACTTTGCCCCTGTAGTCGGAAAGACTGACCTGGTTCCCCGAAAGATCCGACAGTGTGAAACCAGGCGCGGGCCGACGGGCATTGATCGGCGGGAGATGCGCCGGTTCGACCGAGAAAACCTCTTCTTCTGTTCCGGCGGCATCTTCTTCCAGCTCATCGCTTTCCGAATTCAGAATGTCGGCGATCATGTCGCCCTCTGGTTCGGCTTCACCCTCTTCAATAGTCCCTTCGATCTCGCCGGCCACTTCTTTTGTCTCGGAGGTCGACGAAGAATCCGCCTTCTCTTTGCTCCCGCAAGCCGGGCCGAGAATCAACAGAAAAACTGTCAGACCGATAAGACACACATGATTCCAAGTCCACTGCATCATAAATAAGCTCCTCAACCAGATTGTTTTCCTTTGGTTCAGATGACCGCAGGGCCTCCAAGAACTTCAAAGTTTACCATAATGATGGGATTTAACCCAAGGGCGGGGTTCTCAAGCCAATCCCCGGCGGCGGCGGATAAACCACTCGATCCCCAAGAAGAGGGTGAAGGCCGCAAAGAGAATCCCATGATTCCACAGATCAGCTTGGTGGATTTCCTGGGCCTTACGGTGCGTTCGACCCACCCCCCTACGGAGACTTTCCAGATCCTTGGGATCGCCTATTCTCCCATCCGTCATTTGCGCCAATTGCCGTAGAGTCCTCGGGTCCGACCAGGTCCGGTAGGCCTCCGCCCCCATCGCCTCGATCCAAAACTGGCCTTCCCGCTCATCACGCTCCCCGGTGGGCGTCGTGACCCGGGCGACGAAATCGTACCTTCCGGGAGCCAGCGGATCCAATCCGGCCCGATATTCCCCCTCATCCCCCGTTGGGATCATCCGGAACCGGCGGGAGGTTGAATGATCCTCCGACTCAACCTGCATCTCCACAACCGCGCCATCCAAGGGATGATAAGAGGCATCTCTGAGACGCCCCTCAAACTGAACCGCCTCGCCGTTCTGAAAGACCTTTTTTACGGCGACAATCCGGTATCGGTCCTGTGTTGAGGGCTCCATCAACCATCGGATCGTCTGCCGGAGAAAGGGTTCCGCCACCGCCACACCACCCTCAACCGAGCGCGGCAAAAAGATCCATCGCCAGATACCGTAGGCCGACAAGGCCGCGACCCGGCCCTTGCCATAGCCTGCCACGGAGAAGACCGGCTCCATCGGATTTTCTTTCCAGCGGATAAGAACCCTGGCACCGGGCTTCGCCGCAACCCTTTGGGGCCCCGGCCAGACCGGCGGGAGAGAAGACCAAAGCAAGGCGTTTTGGTGGGGACTGTCATTGATAAGGGTCAGGGGATCGATTTGACCCGCCTCGGTTAACTCAACGAAACCCGGCGCGGGTGTCCCCGGTCTGGATCCCAGGAGGCGGACGGGCAGAAGGTCTCCCAGCTCTGAACGCCCGATGGGATCCCAACCCGTCGATCCGGGAAGAAAGAGAAGACCCGAACCCTCAGCGACCGATTGGATCAATTCCGAGATTCGTTCGCCCGGCAGATCGCCACCGATGAGAAGCACGGCGCTGAAATGACGCCACTCTTCCATTCCCGCCGGCCAATGTGAAACAATGGGATCGCCGAGGACTCTCCAGCGGTTTTCCAAATCCTGTATTAATGCGGTTAAAATCAGAGAGCTGTCGGCTTCTAATGTTCTCTTCAGAAAAGTGAAATCCCATGCCGGATTGGGATCAATGATCAAGACACGGCGCGACGACTCCCGCACTTCAACCGCCGCGAGCCTCGTATTATTCACGGGTACCGAATCGTCGCCTTCCGGCAGGCGGGCCTGGATTTGATACAGTGTCAATCCCGGGCGCTGGGGACGGACTTCGATTCGAATATCCTGGGCCTCTCCATCATTCCCCTTTAACAAAACCTGCTGGGAACCCAGGACCCGGGAACCGTCGATCACCTCCACCTGAACCGTTTGCCCTTGAACCCCCCACGATTCGAGCGTGACCTGTATCGGGAGAAGCTCTCCCAGGGTCGCCTCGGGATTCGTCTGCACCTGCCGGATCATGAGATCGGGCGGCGGGGTTGAATCTCCGAGACAGATCGTGTAAATCGGCACCGGGCTGTTGCGGGCGATGACCAGAGGATCCTTCCCGCTTGTGTTAACGCCATCTGACAGCACCAGGATTCCTGAGAGGGGCCCCTGAGAAGTCGAGGAAAGAGCCTCCTCCAAGGCGTCACCTAAAGCGGTGGGCCCAGCACCCATGGCGCGAAGAGAATCATTGGATGGGCCGGCAGCGGATACCTTCTCTGAAAAATTCAGAGCGGTTATGCGGTAATCACCGGACCACTTATCCTGGATCTCCCGCGACAGCTCGTAGGCCGAGGCGAGGCGCGAGGACCGCAAATCTTTACTGCCGTCGCCACCCTCGGGGAACTCCATGCTCCCTGATGAGTCGACAAGCAGCAGGAGTGGTGAAGGACCCGCATGATCCGTTATCCGGCTTAGAACCGGCTCGAGTAGGGGCAGCAGGATCAGCAAGAAGCCGGCAATCCTAAGGATCCGCAGGCTCCAAACGAGGCCTGGTCTCAGAGGGGCGCGCAGACGGAAATAGGTCCATACAGCGATCGCCAAGGCAAGGATCAGCCCCAACCACCAGAAAATCGATGGGGGCGCTAAGATGTGAAGGTTCCAGGAATCCAATCGGCAACTCCATGTGATTCGGGTTATTGCGGCTCTTGCTTCAGCTTATTCTGCGAAACCCCCGGACCTCTCGGAGGTTCCCTCTTCGCCGATGATTCGCGGAAGGAGTTCACCCGCGCGACCTTGGAGATGAAGTGTGGCTACAGGGCTCAGCGGCGTCTCCTGGGGATTGATTTCAATGATGGGGACTCCCCTTTGCCGCGCAAATCCTGGCAACAGCGAGGCGGGGGCGACGACGGCCGAGGTCCCGGCGACGATCACCAGATCGCTTTCAAAAACCCAGGTCATCGCCATTTCTATCGCTCCCGGCGGCAGGGTTTCTCCAAACCAGACGACATCGGGCCTCAGCAACGAGCCACAGGGACATCTTGGCGGAAACTCTTCGACACGCCGCCAATCCTCCACAATGTCCCCATCAGTGACGCAGCGGGCGCGGATGAGACTGCCATGAATTTCCAAGACATCGGTCGATCCGGCTCTCTGAT
>JAHJDP010000096.1 GCA_018831195.1 Candidatus Eisenbacteria bacterium
CAGGCATTCATTGAAAGCTATAACCAAGATTGGTTGATCGAGAAGTTGGGATTCCGCAGTCCCGCTCAGGCGCGCCGTGACCGCGCTCAAGCAGAGGCTGCGTAAGGAATTCTTGTGTCCAAAGAACCGGGTGCGATACATCGGACTAGAATTGTTATCCACGATTCACTGGGTTATCTGCAAAGAGCACGCTACGACTCCTGAAGAAGTTGTGCGCAGGACTTATGACTGGAATGACAGGAAAAGGCAGTTCACTGAACGTCAGATCGCACTTGCGGTGGATAGATTGGCACGGATGGGTTGGATCGGCTCCTCAAGCAACTGAGGCTAATATCGGCACCAAAAGAATCCGTTGTCGCCGGCTCACAAATACACCCCCCTGCAGCATCCGTGATAATGATATAGAATCCGCCAGATGAGGACTGAAGCTGACGCCTGCCTGCGCAGGGATCTAAGATACGTCTACGGCGACGGGGTCACCTACAGCTTGATGCTGGGGCTGGGGGAGACCTATGTGCCGGCCTTCGCCCTAGCCATCGGCATGAGCGAGGTCGCGGCCGGATGGATCGTCGCCATTCCGATGCTGGCCGGCGCCCTGCTGCAGCTCGTCTCGCCGCTGGCCGTGCGGCGCCTGCGATCACACAAGCGCTGGGTCGTCATCTGCGCCTCACTGCAGGCGGCGAGCTTCCTCGGCTTTTTCATCGCCGCCGTCGCCGGCCGGATTCCCGACGCGCTGCTTTTCCTGATCGCCGCGCTCTACTGGGGCACCAACCTCGGGGCGGGGCCGGCCTGGAACACCTGGGTGGAAACGCTGGTGCCGAGGACGATCCGGGCGCGCTACTTCGCGGTGCGCGGGCGGAGCTGCCAGGCGGCGGCCCTGCTGGGAACGGTGGGAGCGGGGCTGGCGTTGCATCTGGGGGCCTCGATTGAACTGACGGTCTTCGCGGTCTTGTTCGCGCTGGCCGGATTGAGCCGGGGCGCGTCGACCTGGTTTCTGGCGCGGCAGAGCGAGCCGTATCCGATGCCGCATCATCAGCGGGATGTGCGCCTCGCTGATCTCATCCGCCGGATGCGGCATGGCGCCGACGGCCGGCTGCTGGTCTACCTGCTGGCCCTGCAAACCGCCGTGCAGATCGCGGGGCCCTTCTTCACGCCGTATATGCTCGGGGAGCTGCACTTCTCGTATCTGCGCTTCCTGACCATTGTCGCCACGGCCTTCATCGCCAAGATGGCTGCCTATCCGTATATGGGAAACCTGGCGCGCCGCTGGGGGAGCCAGAAGCTGCTGCTTGTCTGCGGCGCGGGCATTGTTCCGCTCTCCGCGCTTTGGATCTTTTCGCACAATCTCGTCTATCTGCTGTGCGTGCAGGTCGTGGGCGGGATCATCTGGAGCGGTTATGAGCTAGCCGTCTTCCTGCTCTTCTTCGAGCGCATCGATCATTCCGAGCGGACCAGTCTCCTCACCCTTTTCAATCTCACCAACGCCGCCGCCCTTGTCGGCGGAGCCTTGATCGGCGGATTGTTGCTCGGCGCGCTCGGCAGCACGGCCGCGGCCTATCACAAGATCTTCGGCCTGTCGGGGATCGCGCGGATTTTGACGCTGGTGCTGTTGATGCGCCTGCGGGTTTCGGGGCCGCTGGTATCCGCCGCATCGATCCCGGCGCGCACCGTCGCGCTGCGGCCGAACACGGGCGCGCTGCAGCATCCGCTGGTGGGTGGGATGGGGGGTGATGAGGATGCGGAGATAGACTGAGCAGCCATGGCAGCACCTGCCAACCTGAAAATCTAACGCATCGTTCACTTTGTCGCTCCGTTCTCGCTCTTCGTGGGATGATTTTCCCAAATTTTGTCCAACTTCCTCTCCCAAGAATATTTCCCCTCAAGCGACACGGAGGCTTGGCCGTGCGTACCCACTGAAGGACGACAGCCGCAGCTTGGGTTTCCAGCATGGAGATTTATCGGTTGGGGCGCGATCCGCGTAATTTTCGCGTAATGCACCTTTGCCATCATTGCTTTGTATCCTGAGGCGAATCCGGTGAGGCCGAGGGAGATTGGTGGCCAATTCACAATGCTGCCGGGAGCGTTGTTGGATAATGCATCAACATGCGTTGAATAGGAGGAGATCCATGAAACTCTGCCTGGGGTTACTGTTTTTGATGATTTTGGTATCCGCGCCTCACGTGACCGGGCTGATCGGTCCAGACGAGGCCGCAGTCAGGAGCGCGGGGGCGGACGAGGCCTGGTGGCGGACCGTGTGCGCGAACATCGAGCGGGAGGAATATCACGCGTCGGTGAACGCCGCGGGGCTTCAGGCTCCGAACCGGTCGCAGAACCTGAGGACATACTTTCATAACGATCGGATTGAGCTCGTGCCGCGAATGGGGGAGAGCGAACCGGCTTGGCGATTCAGCTGGCGATCGACGCACTGGGGCCGGGCGGATCGACCCGTGGAGGTGTCATCGGAGATGGTCGAGCCGCAGGCGAACGGAACGCGAGTGATCTATCGGCGTCAAGGGCTCGACGAGTGGTACGAAAACGGAAAACAGGGTCTGGAACAGGGTTTCACAATTCATGCACGTCCCGGCGGGAATGGCGACCTCGTGATCCGCG
The DNA here is from genome assembly GCA_018831195.1 of Candidatus Eisenbacteria bacterium. Classification (NCBI taxonomy): domain Bacteria; phylum Candidatus Eiseniibacteriota; species Candidatus Eiseniibacteriota bacterium. The sequence continues at coordinate 2,611 of JAHJDP010000096.1, forward strand.
GGGAGTGGGGCGGGAACCTCCACGCCGCTCCCGCGGCCGAGGACGGCGCGATTGACTTTCTCGACGAGAACAGCGCGCGGGCACTGCGTTACGGAGGATTGCATGTGACGGATGCGGCCGGCGCCACGCTGCCCTCGCGGCTTGTCCATTCGGGGCGCCAGCTCGCGATTCTGATCACCGATGAGGAGGCGGACTATCCGCTGACCGTGGATCCTCTGCTCTCGACCCCGTCCTGGACGGCGGAGGGAAACCAGGCGAGCTGTCGTTTCGGCTATTCGGTCGGGACGGCCGGCGATGTGAACGGCGACGGCTACTCGGATGTGATCGTCGGCGCCTACGGATACGACAACGGCCAGATCAATGAGGGGCGGGCGTTTGTCTATCACGGATCCGCCGGCGGTCTGGCCACGAGCCCGGCGTGGATGGGGGAAAGCAACCAGCAGAGCGCTGCATTTGCGGAACATGTAGGAACGGCCGGCGACGTGAACGGCGACGGCTACGGGGATGTCATTATCGGCGCGGCTCCCTACGACAACGGCCAAACCGATGAGGGGCGGGCGTTTGTCTATCACGGATCGGCTGGCGGTCTGGCCACGAGCCCGGCATGGACTGGGGAGAGCAACCAAGAAAACGCCCGCTACGGCACCTCTATCGGGACAGCTGGGGATGTCAATGGAGACGGGTATGGGGACATCATCGTCGGCGCTCCTTGGTACGCCAATGGGCAGAACACGGAGGGACGGGCCTATGTGTACCATGGCTCTCCTGGGGGTCTCGCCGCGAGCGCGGCGTGGATGGGGGAGTACAACCAGGCGGCCGCCCATTTCGGCATGTCGGTCGGGACGGCCGGCGATGTGAACGGTGACGGCTATGCGGACGTTATCGTCGGCGCCCCTTTGTACGAGAACGGCCAGGGCGATGAGGGAAGGGTATTCGTGTACCATGGCTCTTCGGCAGGTTTGGCCGCGAGTCCGGCGTGGACGGCGGAGAGCGACCAGGCGGGCGCGCAGTGCGGCTTCTCCGTCGGGACCGCCGGCGATGTGAACGGTGACGGTTACGCGGATGTCATCGTCAGTGCCGTCTTCTACAACAACGGCCAAGTTGCGGAAGGACGCGCGTATGTTTACCACGGCTCCTTGGAGGGCCTGACCGCGAACGCGGCATGGACAGCTGAGAGCGACCAGACGGGTGCGCATTTCGGCAACTCTGTGGGAACGGCCGGTGATGTGAATGGAGACGGATATGCCGATGTCATCGTCGGCGCCGACTCCTACGACAACGGCCAGACCGATGAGGGGCGGGCGTACGTGTACTGCGGATCGTCTGGGGGCTTGGCCGCAGGCGCAGTGTGGACGGCGGAAGGTGACCAGGCGACGGCGCTTTACGGCCAATCTGTCGGAACGGCCGGTGATGTGAACGGTGATGGCTACTCCGACGTCATCGTTGGTGCCGTCTTCTACGATAGCGACCTAAGCGACGAGGGGCGTGCGTACGTTTACCACGGATCGGCCGGGGGCCTTGCCGCGAATGCAGGGTGGACGGCCGAGAGTGACCATGCCGGCGCCTCCTTCGGTCGTTCTGTCGCAACAGCCGGCGATGTAAACGGTGATGGTTACTCGGATGTGATTGTCGGCGCGGAATGGTTCGACAACGGCGAGGAGAACGAGGGGCGCGCCTATGTCTACCACGGATTGCCGGGAGGCCTCGCCACAAGCGCGTCTTGGACGGCGGATGGTGATCAGGCCGGCGCGTTTCTAGGCTGCTCCGTCGGTACGGCCGGCGATGTGAACGGTGATGGTTACGCGGATGTGATTGTCGGCGCGAAAGGCTATGACAACGGCGAGGAGGACGAGGGTCGCGCCACCGTTTACAACGGATCGCTGGATGGCCTGGCCGCGAGCGCCGCGTGGATGGCGGATGGCGGCCAAGCCGGCGCGCTTCTGGGTTGCTCCGTCGGTACGGCCGGCGACGTCAACGGTGACGGCTTTGCGGATGTCCTCATCGGCGCGGAAGGTTATGACAACGGCGAGGAGAACGAGGGTCGCGTCTACCTGTACCGCGGAACACAGGCTGGTCTTGTCGCCGGCGTGTCGTGGATGGCGGAAGGGGAACAGGTGAACGCCTCTTTCGGCCATTCTGTCGCAACGGCCGGCGATGTGAACGGTGACGGTTACTCGGATATCATTGTCGGTGCTGAGTTGTACGATAACGGCGAGGTCGACGAGGGCCGCGCCTATGTATACCACGGCTCCTTCAGTGGACCTTCCGCCAGCGCCGCATGGACGGCGGAGAGCGACCAGGCGGATGCGCGCCTTGGCAGTTCCGCCGGTACCGCCGGCGACGTGAACGGCGACGGCTACTCTGACGTCATCATCGGCGCGGCCGGCTACGACAACGGCCAGACCGACGAGGGGCGTGCGTTTGTATACCATGGTTCCGCCGGGGGCCTCGGTATGGCTCCCGCATGGATGGCTGAGAGCGACCAGGACTATGCGTCTTTCGGCAGCTCGGTCGGTACGGCCGGTGATGTGAATGGTGACGGCTACTCCGACGTCATCGTCGGCAGCTGCGGTTATGACAACGGCCAAACCGACGAGGGGCGTGCATACGTATACCACGGTTCATCCGCTGGATTGGCCGCAATCGCCGCATGGATCGCGGAGAGCGACCAGGCGGATGCTCGCTTCGCCCTGACAGTCGGTACGGCCGGCGATGTGAACGGCGACGGCTACTCGGACGTCATCATCGGCGCCGAAGGCTACGACAACGGTGAGACGGACGAGGGGCGGGTTTTTGTCTACTATGGGAATTCAGGCGGCGGCCTCGAACGGATCGCGCGCCAGGCCAGGCCCGACGACTCCGCGCCGATCTGTATCCTTGGTTTATCATTATCAGACGCGTCGGTGCTGCTGAAGGCGCTCGGTCGAACACCCGCCGGGCGCGGCATGGTCTGCCTGCAGGTCGAGATCAAGCCCTTCGGCACACCCTTTGACGGCGCCGGTCTTTTGACCGGTCCGTTAACCGACACAGGAACCCCGAGCGGCGCGGGGAGCGTGATACCTCTCTCGGAGCTTGCGAGCGGGTTGACGTCATCGACTCTCTACCACTGGCGCGTGCGAACCATGTCGAGGTCGCCGTTCTTTCCCCGATCGCCGTGGTTGTCGCTGCCGGATAACAATTCGGCCGAGGCGGACGTGAGGATCGGGGTGGTCTCCTCGGTGGAGACGGATATGAACCCGGCGGCGGTTCTCTGGATGGGGCCGGGCGCGCCGAATCCGTTCGGGGCTGCGACCGAGATCACCTATACATTATCCGAGCGCGGGCGGGTGCGGTTGTCGATTTACGAAGCGTCGGGCCGTGTGGTTTTGGATCTTGTTGATGAGGAGCTCGAGGTCGGCCGCCATACGGCGCGATGGAACGGATGCAACGACGAGGGCGCCCGGGTTTCAGCAGGCGTGTACTTCGCGCGGCTCTCGTTCGGCGGCCGGGTCGCGGCGAGAAAGATCGTGCTAAGTCGATAGGATTAGCGGATCGGCTTGTTTTTGCTCTTGGACGGGAGGGTTGTGAAACTGGCGGCCCTCCCGTCTCCCGTAGCGTGACTGAAGCGGGGCGGACCCAATCGGGTCAAAGGTTGCCGACCCGCTTACCGAAGGATGCCCCAGTGGATGTGACCACCCTGTCCTTGCGGGAGCTGGCCGCTGGAAGATTCACGGCATTGCTGTAATGCACATTTGCTCGTGATGCTTTTAACGTGGTCAATCTGCTTCAGGCTAACCCCGGCCTGCCGGAGGATTCCGGCTTCCGCCTGGCTTTTGTTTGCTCCATGGCGGAAGGCCCAATTGGAACGCTATTCTTACAAAAAGCCTTACAACAAGACTTGAATTTACCGCCCAGACTGATATGATCTCACCGGATTCCTGAAAACCCCAGTGATTGTGCGAAATAAACAAATTTTATGTGAAATGAACTGAAGGGGGGGGTATGAGGCGCGGCACCTACATTCTCAACCTGTTGGTACCCGTGTTTATCTTGCTCTCGATTCCATCGCCTCGGGTCCACGGCCAGAGTGCAACCATCGCCGTATCACAATTCATCACTCCAGACGCCAGATCGCAGGGGATGGGACGGGCTTTCACCGCCATCGCAGAAGGGCCATCCGCCAACTGGTGGAATCCGGGAGCTCTGGGAATAAGCCGATCCTTTTATTTCAGTCCTTGGTCCGCTGCCCGGCTGGTTCCGGATCTGGCGGATGATGTTTGGATGCGGACTTTCGGCCTAACGGGTCACTACCGTGGGATTGGACTCGGCGCCCACGTAGCCTACCTCTCCTATGGTGAATCGCCCATCGTTGACGGGTACGGTCATGCAGTTGGTTCCTTCGATTCATGGGAAGTTGTGGCCTTGTTGGGCGCGGGAATCGATGTGATCCAACTGATGAACCCAGAGCAGAAGAATATTCGCTGGGGGATTGGTGGAAATTTGAAGTATTTCGATCTAGACCTCGCGCCCGCTGGCGCAGGGGGGGTGGAGGGGCCGGCCACCTGCAGTACATGGGACATGGATCTGGGTACTCTAATGGTGCTACGGCTACCTCTGGATGTGGGGGCGGATGGGAATCAATCGAGATCGTCAGCGGGAACGCCGCCCTCATTCATCGGAATCCGAGGCGGATACATGCTGAAGAATGTTCTAGACCACACGCTCAAATTCCCTTCAGAGGATATGCGTTATCCGTTGATGCGCTTCGACCGGCTCGGTTTGGCTTTTGAATTGGGATTTATGCATATGCCGCCATTGGGCTACTTGATTCGTTGGAATGTTCTTACTCTCGATTGGGAGAATGTCTACTTCGACGGGAGTTACTACAATAGAGCAATCGACTACAGGGGCACCGAGTTGACTATCTTGGGTATTTTCACGGTAAGACATGGATATATAGACGATAAAGAGGGGGAAGTCACGGATGACACGTGGGGTCTGGGCTTTGGAGTTGACCGCTCAACGGAAAAATTCTCCCGCATCGGCGGAAGATTCGACTACGCCAGCGTTCCCCAGGCTGAGGGTTTGGATCGTGTTTCACATTACACCCTATCATTTTGGATTGGATTCCAGTAATTTGCATACCACCCACCAACCAAACCACCATCGTTCACTTTCCGGTGGATGAGGTTGCCTAATGATGACGAGACCAATCCTGGCCCTAATTTTGATTCCAGTTCTGGTATCTCCCTGTTTATCAGCAAACAGCCGCCTTACACCACCCGACCTCCTCAATCCGCCCGATGGACAAGATTGCATTGGCGATTGGACTCCGTTGGTTTGGGGGCCCGTGGATGGGGCGTTGGGCTACGAGGTTCAGTTCGGAGAGGGATGTGGGGCAGGGCAGGTTTATACCGCGAGCGCGCCGCCATTTTCCGCCGTGTTTCTGGAGGCCGGGAAGGTCTATTCATGGCGTGTGCGGGTGCAAGGTGACAATGGCGACTGGAGCCCGTTCTCGGATTGTTTCGAATTCATGACCCAACCCCAAACGCCGGCCCCCACCCTGTTGCAACCGCCGGATCATTCCTCCTGTTTGCCCGCCGAGCTCACCCTCGATTGGGCGGATGTCGAGGGCGCCGTTGGCTATCGCGTACAAATCGGATGGGAGTGCGGTGCAGGGTCAGAGACGGTGGTCAATAGCTCGCGGCTTCCCGTGGCCGGACTAACGCCGGGCGTTGGCCATTGGTGGCATGTGCAGGCAAAGAATGAATGCGGATATTGGGGAGACTATTCCGACTGTTTTCTATTTTCGACGGACTCAGATGCGCCTTCGCCGCCGGCTCTTGCTTCTCCGGAGGATAGAGCACTCATCTGTCAATCTTGGGCTGGGCTCTATTGGGCGGCAGCCCAGCGTGCCGTCCAATATCGACTGCAGATCGGTACCGAATGTGGAAGCGGTGCAGAATACATCACGAATGAGGGGTGGTTTCCGTATACGAATTTAGATTCTGGGGAAACCTACTATTGGCGGTTATGCGCTCGCAGCCTCTGCAGTGACTGGGGGGAGTATTCGGAGTGCCGCTCCTTCATTGCCAGTCCGGCGGCGCTGGCGGCACCGCATCTCTGTTCCCCGGAGAGCGGATCGATTTGTGTTCCCGTCTCAGGCGTTCTAGAATGGCTGCCGGTCACGGGCGCGACCTCCTATGTCGTACAGCTTGATCCAGAATGTGGCGGCGGAGAACAGGTTGAGGTTACCTCTTCTCAATTTGCCTATGAGGGACTTGATCCAGGCGTCAATTATCACTGGCGGGTGAAAGCTCTGAACGAGTGCGAGACTCCCGGTGCATTTTCAGCTTGTGATGTCTTTATGACGGATGTCCAAGATATCGATCCGCCGGTACTGCTGAGTCCGGCGGATGGAGCCGGTTCAATGGGGACGTCTTGGGTTTTGAGCTGGGAGCCGGTGGAGCATGCTAGCGGGTACCGCATTCAGATCGGGAAGGCCTGCGGTCAGGGGGAGGAGGTCCAGATTTCGGGGACCGAGTACAAGTACCGGTTCTTGGAGCCGTCGACGACCTACTACTGGCGTGTCTGCGCCCTGACGCCCTGCGGCAACGTGGGAGACTATTCCGGCTGCTTCACATTTGCGACAACCTCGGATCCGAAGGGCATCCTCAACATTAGCGAACTGGGACCGAATCCGGTCTGTAATGACCTGAAGTTAGAGGTGTACTCGGGCGCGGTTCAAAATCTCGGCGTCTACGTCTATGACACGACCGGCCGGCTTGTGCGCGTCGTAGCACACGGCCTTTTCGACGGCGGGCCGCATCGGTTTACCTGGGATCGGTGCCATGATAACGGTGAGGAGCTGCCCAGCGGGGTCTATTTTGTCGTTGCCAGGGCAGGGAAGGCGCAGGTGGGGAGGCGGGTGGTGTTGCTGCGGTGATGGCATCAGGCCGGTTATTCGCAGGAAGATGAGCAGTCTTTGACCTCTGGGCAAAAGGCTCTATAATTCAAGGTCCAGAACGGACCGGCGGACCAGGGGCCATTGATTGGAGCGGAATAGGGCACAGTAGAAGGCCATGCGGATGAAACTCTTTAAAGAGCAGGAAATTGAGCGGGCCAAGGTCGAACGCATCAGAATTGAGATTCTGCGCCGGATGACTCCCCAGCGGCGCCTCGAAATCGCCCTCGGCATGAACCGCGCCGCCTGGGCGTTAAAAGAAGCCTGGCTGCGAGAAATCCATCCCGAATGGGATGAAGATCAGATCCAAAAGGCGGTCCGGGAGGCTTTCTTATATGCGCAATGTTGAAGATCTGCTGCTGATTCCCAATCGTCTCAATGATGCTCACAATGAGTGGCGGAAATTTATCGATAAGACCTCCTAGATTTGGATGGGACATGAAATTACTAAGCTTTGACATTGAGATCTCGGATATCTTCGAGCTGCAGAGGCATGAAGATATGGAGAAGTATGCGCCCTTTCACATTTCGGTGGCGGCGACGGCGATAATGGGCGGTGAGGAAAGGATCTGGTATTCGAAGGATGGGGAGGGGCGCCCGGCGCTGAATCTGACGCGGGAACGGGCGCATGAGCTGCTCGAGTATCTCGATGAGATGCAGCAAAAGGAGTTCATGGTCTGCGCCTGGAATGGCCTGAGCTTCGATCTGAAATGGATCGGGCATCAAGCCGAGGACATGGCCCTTGCCGCGCGGATCGCCCTGAAGAGTTATGATCCCATGTTCCAGTTTTTCAACCTGGCCGGTTTTCCGGTGGGGCTGGCGAAAGTGGCCGAGGGGATGAACATTGCACAAGAGAAACTCATGGACGGCGCCGACGCGCCCAAGCGATGGCGCGCGGGACATCATCAGGAGGTGATGGACTACTGCCTCGGTGATTGCCAAATGACCAACCTCATCGTTCAGGCGATCGTGGAGGCTCGGCAGATCCGATGGGTGACGAGCCGGGGTGACGTCAGTTCCAAGCCGATGCCGCGGCTCAAATCGGTCGAGGAGGTTATTCAAGATCCGGAGCCCGATCAATCCTGGATGTCTCAGCCGATTCCGAAGGCAAAGTTCTATGAGTGGATTCCGTAGCCGGTGATCGGTGCCGGCGTTCCGTCTCAGATCAAGTTGTGTTTTTGTTGAAGGTAGGCATAAGTAATATTAGAAACCTCGCGGATCACATTACCTCTGCTTTTAATCCAACGGGTTAGGTTGTTCGTTCTCGTTCTCTTTTCAATGATCCCGATCAATGAATAGGGATATTCTTTGCCGTTCCTTCCTTTTGCGATGAGAACACCCATGTTTCCGCAAAGGCGCGCCGTTGTTCCGGTTTTATCGTAGACATGGGTGCCGATAGGAACCTTTCGGGCGCCGGTGTATATCCGGTCCTTGTTCGGCAGCAGCATTAATCTTTTCAGCTCGGTAGAGTACGGAAAGCTATTCTGCCAGAGGGCAAAGAGAAATCGGCTGTAATCATGGGCTGAGGCCATGTTCCTGTACGTGGATCCTTCGGCGGGGATGCGTTCCACTATTCTCGTTTGCTGGAATATGCCGGGCGCTTTTGCTTTAAGAATGGCTTCCGTTTCCTGGGGACCACGCCCGCGGCCCTTGTTGCTGAGAATATCGAGCACCTGATTGGTCGCGCTGTTGTTGCTGTGCTGAATCATATTCCGCATTCTATTTTGCATCCTTGAATTATACGGATAGCGTTTCCGGTCCTCGCTCGCTTTGTAGAAGTAGGCCAAAGCGACAAAAGGCTTGATCATGCTCGCCGCCTGCCGGGGGACATCTTCATTAATCGAGACGAGTTTCTTGGACTTCGTGAAGTCATAGATCGACCAGGATGTTTCCTCGTCGCTGGTGATGGCCGATCGGGCCCGCTGCTTTTTTATGTAACTCTCAATTTGGTATTCGAGATCTGCATCGGTATGCCCTTGGCCGAAGACATCAGAAATAGAACAGAGGGAAAGCGCCAGAGCCGGCGGCACGATCGCCAGGAACTCCAAAAAAGTCCGGCGGGGGAGAGTGCTTGCTGGAGTGATATTCTTCGAGTTGTCAGGAGCTGACATGCCGATGTCCCGTTCTGGTTCCAAAAATTCATACCGATGAAGTGGGAATGGATTCCTCATCTCCTGATTATGTCCGCTATTCCTGTCAGAATAAATCAAAGAATTCCAGCAATAGAAATTTGTTCAGCCGCTCGGTATTCTTTGACCTCAGGACGAGAACTTCCATATTCTAGTGGTTGTAACGGAAGAAATAATTCGACGGAAGGAAGGGTCCGAACTTCGATCGATAGGCCACTGTAGACGCTCATGAATCGTAGTAGAAACTCCACGCGATTTTTCCCGCCTTTGGCCCCATCGGGGCCGCCATCATGCTCCTGATACTATCAAGCGGGCCGGGCCGCTCCAGCGAGGTGGTCTCAGATGGCCAGCGCGCTGAGATCGCGGCCGTCATGAATGCCCTGGCCGCCAATGGACAGTTCTCGGGGACGGTGCTCGTGTCGGTGGGAGGTGAGCCGATCACTACTTTGCTTGTCTATCAATTGGAGGAACCCGGCAAGCTGACTCTCGAAGACAAGTTGTCCGACTGGCTGCAGGAATTCCCAACAAAAAATATGGCTACTTCCTGCTGGGTTTGATCATTGAACGCGCCGGCGGCGCCAGCTATGCCGAACAGCTTCAGGATCGGATTTGCGCACCGGCCGGCATGACGCATACGCGGGGCGACGATAACGATGCGTTCCGGCGCCTACATGCAGTCGCAAATAATCCCAACTCATGTTATAATCTTCAAATGTGCGTTGTTTATGAAGTCACTGCACTTTAGGTCTATTGGGCATGCATTTCGTTTTGACAGCGATGGAGGTTTTATCGATCATCTGACCGAGTTTATTCAGATTAGACCCGACAAAACGGTTCTCGACCTGCTGAATGAAGTCTATTTCATGGTCAGCAGCGAGGTTTTGGCATTAACTTATTTGAGGGATTGGATGATTCGCGACGCTTCTACCGGTCAGAATGTGGTGGTCTACGAGGTCGCCGATCGCATTCCGGCCCACCATGTCTTTTCACCCGGTTCGAAATGGGAGGTGATTCCTTTAGACTCGCCCTATGTTCCTGAGACGCCGCAGTCGGAACCCGATAGCTAGCTAGTATGCCAAATTTAAACGGAACCAGATGATGAACTCCACTTCTTCCGTCTACGTCACGACCAATGGCTGCCCTGAGAATCGTATCGACTCTGCCAGGTTGGTCGAGTTCTTCAAGCGGAACGGATGGATTATCACAGACAATCTTCAGCAGGCGGATTTTATCTTTTTCAATGCCTGTGGACTCACCCAAGAGGCTGAGGAATACTCCATAAAAATAATCAAGTATTTGCAGGACAAGAAAAGGCCATCCGCGGAGCTGTTTGTATGGGGCTGTCTGCCCAAGATCAACGAAAGCCGGGTCCGTGAGGTTTACCAGGGAATCACCTTTGGTTCGGATGACTTGACAAAACTTGACGAATTGTTTGCCTGTGAAACAAAGGCAAAAGAACTCCAGGCCAATTTCCTGGTCCCCGGATTCCGCTTTGATGAGGAGAGCGGCCATCGAAGGGCATCCAAGGGCAGAGGGGTCTTAATAGAGACCCTCAAATTTATAAAAAAGCACTCTCTCGGTTCGATGCGACTCAAACTTGCCGGCGCGGTCAATGTCTATGGGCCGGGGATCTTTCCTATAAAGGTATCTACGGGCTGCCTCAACGCCTGTTCCTATTGCGGCGTGAAGCTCAGCCGTGGAAATGTGAAGAGCAAATCCATCGACAGCATCATGGAAGAGGCCGAAAAGGGACTCGACTCCAACTATAGGGAATTTGGACTCATAGGAACAGATGTGGGGGCCTATGGCAGAGATTTAGGAATGGATCTTCTCGTCCTCCTCAGAGAATTGGTCAAATTGCCGGGCGATTTCAAGATGAGATTACGCAACATTAATCCGCGGTTCCTCATCATGATGATGCCCGGGCTGAAGGAGATTTTGCGAACGGGAAAGATATCCTATATCGGAACGGCGGCGGAATCAGGGAGTGACAGGATTTTAGGGCTGATGAATAGGGGCTACAGAATCAGCGAATACAAAGAAGCTGTTCGCCAACTGAACCGTGAATTTCCTGAGATCCTCATCCGGACACAATTGATGGTGGGATTTCCGACTGAGTCAGATCGTGATTTTAAAGAGACCTGTAGCTTGCTGGATGATCTGCGCTTTGACTATGTAGAAGTGTACCGGTTTCAGAGACGGCCCGGGACACGGGCGGCGTTAATGGATGGAGAAATTGACAGAGAAACCATGAAGAGAAGGTTCCATCGGCTGCAGATTAAATCCCAGGTAACTGGATTAATAAGAAAAAGGCAGATTATTGGTGAATTTAAGAAAAGGTTAATAATGCCACCCGCTAATGATATGCTCTGATGCAATATGATAAGTGTATCCTGCTGGATTAGGAATGGAACATGAGAATAACGACCGCGGGCCTCGTAAACACTCCCTTTGATCAGCCCATCACCTATCACTACCTGCCCGCGTATGGTTACAGCGCATACATTTCTGGGATGGGGCCGGTTCTGAAAATCGAGACCGATGACTCACTCGATCAGTCGGCTTCTGATACGGTCCTGCAATTTAAGATCAGCGAGATCGGCTATTCCACATCCACCAGCTGGAAGAACGGCCTTCTGGGCCTGGACGTGTTCCCGGAACTCCCCGAAGGCCTCGATGTCTATCTCGAACGCCTCACAACCCCGACCCGCGCCACGCTAGAACTCCAATCCGTCAATAAAACCTTCGTTAAACTCCCCATCACCCTTATCCCATGCTGGCATTGGCCGCACAGCCGCGAGGCGAGAATCTCCGTGGCGGCGCATGTGCTGCCCGGGGAGGAGATGATCCAGCGCATCGCAAATGCGGCATCCGCCACATACACAAAAAAGACGGGATCCTCGCCACTCTCAGATCTTATCGGCGCCGGCAAGCCGGACGCCGCTCGCACAAGCATGAAAGCCGTCTACGACTGGCTCATTGAAAACACATCGATCGCCTACGACGCGCCGCGGCCGGTCTTCGATGAATGGTGCAAGGCGAGCTATCAGGAGATCCGTCCGCCGCACCGGCTGATCACTCATCCGTGGGAGTTGCAAGGGGCCGCGAATTGCCTCGACATGACAGTGTTTCTCGCATCCGTCCTTGAAGCGCTGGGGCTGAAGCCGCTGGTATTCTTCACCGGCGGCATCGAAGAGGCGCCGAACCACGGCTTCCTCGGATGCTGGCGTGAGCGCACGCATCGCTTCCGGCCGATTCTCACCGGCCATCGCGCTTTGAAAGAGAGGGTGGAGCGGGGCGAGATTCTCGTGCTGGAATCGACGGGTGTCTGCCAGGGGCCGCGCCGCCTCGATTTTGAGGCGGCACAAAAGAGGTCGCAGGATTTCTTTAACAAGACGGATGAGATTCACGCCGTTGACATCGCCGCCGCGCGGCCGCCGTACGGCGCGGTGCGACCCATGCTGATTCCTGACGAACCGGTGGTGCGGCAGGCTTATGGGCAGGCGCGGGATTTGGCGGATGAGTTTGCGCTGAAACATGGGGAGACGATCCACATCCTGTACGGTCTCTGCGCGGCGAAGGGGGAGATCACGAGCTGGCTTATGGCATCGTGCGGCAGCTCGGCGGAAAACGTGCGGGAGATCATCGCGAGACATTTGCCACGGGGCAAGAGTGGGGGTAAAGGAGCGGTTTCCCGTAAAGACACGCGCAATGCCGAGATCTGCCGCAACACGGCGCGCTCCAATGCGCGCATCGCGGGGAGCTCCGTCGTGCGCGAGTCGGATCTGCTCTGGGCGATCCTCGAAAATCCCAGCCGCAATGTGGGGCGGATTCTTGAAGCGGCGGGATGCCCGCACCTGGTGGCGATTGAGACATTGCACCGGCGCTTCCGGCGTCCGGGCGAGATGACCGAGTCGCGGACACTGCGGTCGGCCACGGACCTGGGCCGTGAGTCGGAGCAGGATCCGGGCCCTGAGGCGGATCAGGAGGAGCGTCGATGATGAAATCCGGTCCGCATTGCCCCGGTCGGTTATGCCGTCGCAATTGGGGCCGGCCTCAAATTCAAACCCCGGGATCTGTATTTTGTGGTGCGCTGTTTTTGTTCTCTGTTTCAGGTGACACCGCCGCGACCTCATCCCACGTCTGTACAAGTTGACCGACAAACAGGCTCGAATTCTTTACAAAAAAGACGGTACGAAGTGGTTCAGAAAATTCCTCCAAATATGTCGCATATTTAATAATATCTTTGTCGTTTTCCGGAGGGTCCAATCCTAGAAAGACGATATCGGCCTCGGCGCTTTTCTCGCTGATGATTTCTTTAATGGTCCTGTCCTTTTCGGCAATCATTACCTGTACTTCCGCCACGATCCGAATAGCGGGGATGAGGGATTCAAGGTAATGTTCGGTATTCGCCTTCATATGCTCATTTGAAGCCACGCTGAGAATCACGATTTGCGAGCTGCGCCACTCCGGATTGCGTGTAATGAGATGCGCCAGCAACAGCATGAGATCGCTGTTGTGCTTTAGACCGCCCCACCAAACATGAATAATGCGTTCTTCATTTTCCCGCGGAATGAGGCCGGGCTGAATCCGACCGATAATGACCGACTTGCCGAGTTTCTCGAGTCGGTTGACGACACGCAGAAAATCGACCCTTTTCTCCGGATTCCGTGACCAGCCCAGCAGAATGGTATTGCTGTTGAGGCCGGCGATGCCATTCGCCTGCGAAACATCAGTGATTCCGGAAATGACATCGGGAACAATGTCCACTTCACCGAATGCGACAAGACGCTCGCGTTTTAGAGTTCGACTGATCTTTTCTTCTTTTTCGCGGAAGTCAATCTTTTCCATGATGAGATCGCCGACGACAAGCTCGCAAACGGTGACCACGCCGCGGCCCTGGCTGAACCAGGTGCCGAAGCGGATAAGATCGAGGTGCCGTTCGGCGCTGTCGACAAAGGCCAAGACATGCGGCCTCCAATTGCGGGCGGTCATCGGGCGGCGGGAAAGACGTACGAGCGACCAGCGGATGAGGGCTTCATAAATGTCCCGCCTCACGTCACCCCATCCGGCTTGACGTTCGCGGCGGGCCAAGAAGGCCCAGAGGAGAATTTCAATAATAATCGCCGCGACGGCGGCCTTGGCATTGATAAGGAACATCACGGCAAAGCAGCCTACCGCGCCAAGGAGGCAAAAAGCCCAATGAACGTGCAGACGCGGGCGCCATGAAGGATCGCCCGAAATCGATTCAACGGCGGCGACAAGGTTCACCATCCCATAGACGGTCAGAAAGAACATCGTCACGACGGGAGCGACCGCGTTGAGATCGCCGAGCATGACCGCGGCAAGCGCGATGATGATCGATACGATAAGTCCAACAATCGGCTCGGACCCTCCTTTGGATCCTCGTCCGAGAAATGACAAGACCAATCCGTCGGAAGCCATGGCCTGCAAGGTGCGGGGAGCGCCGAGTATTGAGCCGACGGCGGATGAAAATATGGCGCCCCACAAACCGGGAAGAATCAGGATAGCGCCCAAGGGGGCTATTTTCGTCCAGATCAGGGGCTCCTGCCGCAGGGCTTCAAACGATGCGCCTTTGATCAATATGAAAGGGATCAACAAATAGACGATGAATCCGACCAAGGTTGCGCCGATGGCGCCGCGCGGAATCGATTTAATGGGATCTCTGAGATCGCCGGAAAGTCCCAAACCGGCCATAATGCCGGTCACCGCCGGGAAGAATACGGCGAAGACGACCCAGAAATCAGAGCGAGGCGCCGGCAGATCGCTCACCGCGGTCACGCCGGGTCCGAAAAGGACTCCGAACACCAAGGCGCCGAGGGATAGGGCGATGAAAAAAAGGATCGGCGTCTGCACGCTTAGGGCCAAGCGCGCCCCGCGGTAGGCCAGAGCTCCGACGGCGATCACGATAACAAATGCGGCTGGTTGAACAGGAACGTCGGGCCAAAGAATCCGCATCGATTCGGCCAAACCAAAGGCGTAAAGCGTCACGGAGAATACTTGTGAGAGGAAGAGGGGAAGTCCGATGGCGCCGCCGAATTCCAGGCCGAGGCTTCTGGATATAATGTAATAGGCGCCGCCGCCGCCCAATCGGATATTGGTCGCAATGGCGGAAAATGACAATGTTGTTATGAGTGTAATACCGTTGGCGAGGGCGACGATGATGAGGGTTTTGACAAGACCTACCTGTCCCGTCACCCAGCCGAATCGAAGATACATGATCACGCCGAGAATAGTGAGAATTGTCGGCGTGAAGACTCCCAGGAAAGTGCCTAATTTCCCGTCGCTCGGAACCTGGTTTTTTTTGCTTCTTCCAAACATACACATCTCCCCAAACACTGTTTAGAGCAGACTAAATAGGCTGAGGCTGGAATTGCAAGCATGGCAGACTGCCAACTGAAGATTATTGCCGAATTTCGCCGCACGGCCTGGGAATTCAGCCTGGCGGCGGGATGAAATTCAGGTAAACTTGTCGGGGATCAGGCATCTTTAATCGGACGGGCCCGGCCGGCAAGATTTATCGGTGCGGGAATGATCGGCCGGCCATTCCAATGAAGTGAGGAATAATCCAAGCGTGAGCGCCGAGCAGCAACAAAGGGAAGCAGCATTGGTTGCGCAGGTTTTGGCCGGAGACGCATCCGCCTTTGAAACATTGTTGGAGCCAATCGAACCGGCGTTGCGATCGTTTTTGCAGGGGCAGCTGAGAACCCGGTCCGATGTCTCGGTCGACGAGGCGTTGCAGGAAGTCCGAATATATTTGTATAGGCGCCTCGACCGGTTCAATCCTGAATACCCCCTGCGCGTTTTCGCCATCGGGCTCGCCAAGAATGTGGTCAAGCGATTCCTTCACCGCAAGAGTGACTTGGCGCCGCAGTATAATTCCGAGAACTCGGCGTTATACGGAAGCAGCTATCCTCAGGGGGAACTCAGTCTGCTGGAGCTGCAGGATCATCCCCTTTCCCTCGCCGAGATCATGGGGAAGGGGCGGTTCGACCCCTTCGGCGCCGCCGGAAGCGGCCGGGCGGGTGACCATCCGCCCATATCCCGCACCTTCCTGGAGCTCTTTGCGATCTTCCTGCGCTACGGCGGCTATCCGCATCAGCAGATTTCGTTTGGGTACAGCATTCTCCTATGGGGGAAGCCGAAGCGGGAAGCGGCGGGTCCTGCGAAGGCGGCCGGCGCGTTGGCCGGGAAGGCCCCCGTGACCGGCGATCCCGACCGCGTCGTGCGCGAGGTCGGTCCGCTGGAGCTGAGCGCCGCCGCGGATGAGATGCTGGAGGAGATCACGCGGGTGCAGAGGCTCGATGCCGACTATGTACAACAGGTCCGCCGTCCGCTTGATCGGCGTCTTGTCCTTAAAGGGGGCGAGCTTTTCGAGAAAGACAAGACGTCGTTGAAGCTTTTCACGCATCTCATCGAGCGCGTCATCGCCGGGTCGGCGCTGCGGGAGTATTTCGGCAAGGATCAGCGGCGCTCGGTGGCCGACTGGACCTGGTCGCTGAAGGAGCGGGTCAAGAAGGCCTATCTGCATCCGTCGTCCCGCAAGCGGAGCCCGCTTCCATTTACGGAGTAAGCCACGAGAACTCCGCTCCGGGGGGCGTAGAAGGGTATGAGGACTCACGGATGACACCGGCGCAAAGGAGGCGAAATGTTGCATCCTGAGCAGGAGCGCCTCACGGCGTTTGTGGCCGGGGAGCTCGGCGACGAAGAGGCGATGACCATCTACGCCCATCTCGCCCAATGCGATCCCTGCACCCAGCGTTTCCTCGCCCTCCGGAAGATCCACTGCGACTTCGACAATTCATGGGATGACTTTCTCGCCGAGTTCCAGCTGCGACTGGAAGCATTTGCCGCCGAATCTCAGGCGGATGGGTCATATGCCCCAGCCGTGGTGATTCGCGGGTTTCTGAACGGCTCCAGGCGGCTGGCCACGGCGGCGATGGTTCGAGTCGCGGAAAAATTCGCGGATGTGACGGATGCCGGCCGTGTGCTCGAGGCTGTTTTCGTGCCGACCTATACCGGGGTCGGCGACGCTAAAACCGATCCCGACGCGCGCCGGCTGGCCGAGGAGGCCTCCGAGAAATGCGGTCAGGCCGATGACAAGGAGGCGCTGAAGAAACTGGCGAAAATCTCCGAGACCGACCCGATCGTCAGCGAGACGGCCAAGCTCGATCTAATCTCAGGCGAGAATGTTGTAGGGGAGGTGATCGTTCAATCCCGGAGCCGGCTGGTGTCGGTGCTGGTTTATCCCGCTCTGCTGGGGACTTCACAGGCCACCGCCGTGCTGCGGCTGCTGGATGCTGCGGTTGATGGCGCGGGCGCGCCACGCCGGCTGCGGCTGGAGGCCGTCGAAGGCGCGGCCTACTGGCTCGCCGAATTCGAGAATGTGCCGGATGGGCCGTTTTCAGTCGGATTGGAGATAGCGCGGCCGACGAGCTAACTTAATTTTCACCCAGGTACTCCTCGCCGCACAGAGTCATCCGGCGGATGACACCTTTTGCGCTGACTTCACGACATCATTTCACCATCACCAATCGCGTGCTCCGAGACAGGCTGGGAGTCTCGACCCGAACAAAGTAAATACCCGACGGCGCCAAGTGCCCCGCGTCTGCTCTGCCATCCCATTGAAGTCTTTGACGAGCCAGCAAGGGACCGTCATAGAGCCGCCGGACGATCCGTCCCGCGGCATCATAAATTGCAACCGTCGCCGGCTCTGCGGATTCGATCCCCAATGCCAGCGAGAACTGTCCTGTGGCCGGATTGGGCCAGCAAATGATCGCGCGGGGTTCAAGCGATTCCGGTAAATCCTCGATGCCGGCCGCGGGGCCCGCGATCGAGTCGGGGGGAGCGTTGCCATTGACGCCTCCGCCGTTGATGAGCTCGAATCCCATGCGACGCAGCTGCGAGTACTCGATCCACCCGAGTTCATGATCGCCGCAAGCGTCGAACCAAATGTAGCCGGGATTGATGTCGGTAGTGTGAAAGCTTATTTCCAAAATCGAATGCGCTCCGCCATTTAGAGGCGAAGTGATGACGGCCGAGCCATCTCCTAGGCTTAGGCCCATCACATACCAGATGTCATCGATGGCGATATTCCACGTCGCCCAGATGCAGGCGGTTATCCCCGCGAGGCCCGCGCAATTCTCGACAACCGCGTATCCTTCGGTTGGGACGAAGGGATCGATGTCGATCCGATCGATATCCTCATTGGGATCTGCGCTGAAGTTCACCCTGATCTTACCCCCGAAACCGGCGTCGACGACGCCGCAGGTTTCACAGGGTTCGACGGGACCATGCTGATGATATGATTGCATAAAAATGAAGGCATCCTGAGCGGTAACCTCACCGTCGCCGTTATAATCGCCGCTGGGATCATATAGCGGGGATTGGAAGGCCTCGACGAAGAGGATGTAATCAATGAGGTCGACCCAGCAATCGTGATTCATTTCGGTGAATCCGGTCTCGAAGTAGGCATCGTAACCGCAGAATTCGCAGCTATCGAAATCCCAGACATAGTCGCCGCAGTAAAGCTCGGCCCCGCAGGCGACGGGCCGGGCGCCGATCAAGTCGCAATCATTATTGGGAGGGGAGAAGGGTGCGCATGGGGAGTCCAAGCGTAAGGTGAGATCCCGATTTCCCGGATCGCAAAAGCGGGGATTCATCCAGATATTATCGTTTGCATTCTGCTGGTTCGCGAGACAGCCAACCCAATCGCCGCCCGCATTGCCGAAAAGATCGCAACAGGCCAAGCTGGGATCGGCGTCGACATCGCATCCGACGGCTTCTCCATGATCCGAGAAAGCGATAATACAGTTGTTGAGCACAGGGGCGGAGACAGTCCAGCAGGCGATGCCGGCCCCCATACTTGGCGCGCTGTTTTGGAAGAAGGTGCAATTGTCCAATGTCGGCGAAGAGTCGAAACAGAGCAAGCCGCCGCCACCATAGGGACTGGTAGCGGCATTGCCGGAAAAGGTGCAGAATGTAATATCGGCATCGCTATTGTCCCTGAGTTCAATTCCGCCCGCCCAGTAGGCCGTATTGTCACTGAGTTCGCATTCAAAAAGGGTGGGGGTCGAAGCTTCGCAATAGATCCCGCCTCCGCCATACATTTCCGTGACGGTGTTCGACAGAATTCGGCAGTCGGTGAAGCTGGGGGATCCACCTTCGATTCGCACGCCGCCGGCGCCATCGGGAGCCGTGTTGTTTTGGATAACGGACGCACTCACCGCGATGTCGGAATCAAAGCAATAGATCGCCCCGCCTTCCGCGGCGGCTTCGTTGTATT
This sequence comes from Candidatus Eisenbacteria bacterium, assembly GCA_018831195.1. Taxonomy (NCBI): domain Bacteria; phylum Candidatus Eiseniibacteriota; species Candidatus Eiseniibacteriota bacterium. Next base: position 21,989 of record JAHJDP010000096.1, read on the forward strand.
TCATGACACAATTGCTGATGACGGGAGAAGAACCCTCGCAGAAGATAGCGCCGCCGTTTCCATAGGGCCAGGGATCGTGTGCGGCGTATCCATTCTCTATGGTGATCCCCTGTAGAACTGACGAAGATCCTTCTCCCGAGTGGAAGAAAAATCCCCGATGGGCATCGGTGTACGTCCCCTCACAATTTATTACGCAAAGAGACGGATCATCGCTCAGGGATCGCACCGTGATCGCTTTGCCCAGGTAATCGAGATCGCGGTTTCCATCGCCGCGGTAAGTGCCGTCAATGAGTTCGATGACGTCGCCCTCCGCGGCAAAATCGATCGCATCCTGAATCGTGGCAAAGTCGCCCGTGCCATGCGGGTCGATATACCACGTGTAGGCCGCCGCAGGGCTGAACATTGTACAAAGTAAACCACTATAAATGAGTGTGATTATCAAAGCGTGAAGTCGGGCGTGGTGATTCATCTTCTTGCCCTCCTGTCATGATTTTGATACTGGGTCCGTGGATATTTATGAACTGGAGCAGAAAGAATAATGTCTTCATCTCCGATGCGGGGGAAAGATAACACAATCTGCAGGGACTATCAACAAGTCATTTTTTAACCGGCCAATCTACCGGCGGGCAATCACCTAAGGGATTAATGTTACAGCGCAAACAATAAGCATCCCCCCGGTCTCCTAGGGACCGGGGGGATTATGTGGGGCTACGTTAAAGCGGAGAGCGGGCCGCTTCCAACCTCGCGATGAACTTATGGATCTCTATTTCAAATACATCACTTTCTCCTGAACTCGCCCTCCGCCGAATTCGAGGCTCATAAAGTAGGCGCCGGCGGCCACCGGTTCGTTCGCTTGGTTCCGTCCATCCCAGGGTATTTGGTGGACGCCGGCAGATCGTTGATCATTGACCAGTGTTCTCACGACACGACCGGCCGAGTCATAGATCCGCAGTGTGACTTCCTGCGGTTGCACAAGCTGATACTGCACCTGCGTGCGTCCCGTAAAGGGATTCGGCGCGCAATGCAGGCTGATCACCGTGACGAGAGCGGGGAGGGGCTCCACGGCATCCGTCGTTGGTTCGACGATCGTGTAGACCTGATTGATCGTGACATCCTCCAACTCACTGATGGCGCCGCTGGGCCAGTAGACACGCACCAAATCGATCGTCTCGACATCGCTTAAGCCAAACGCCGCTTTGATTGAGCTCTGGCCACGCGAACCGGTACCCGCCTGGACTTCGCGGATCTGAGTGCCGCGGCCGGTTGTCACCTCAATCCGCGCACCGATGCCGAAGCGGTTGGATTGGGTTCCGACGAGCTTGTAGAGCACCCAGCCTTCCTCTTCCGTCAGCGTATTCACAAGGAAACTGTTGTCTTCGCCAACCTGGTTGCTGACCGTGAAAATATCCAAGTCTCCATCACCGTCGATATCACCCATCGGACCAGAGACAATCGACGACTCTCTTGGACCTTCTTCCGGAATGTAGGTGAGGCCGTCGCTGAACCAAACAATAGGCTTCGGCATCCCTTCGGCATAAGTCACGAGATCGAGGTGGCCGTTTTGATCGAGATCTCCCGTGTCGACACTCACCATATAGAAGATATCGGCGACCGACTGCGGCGTGACATCCTCGAAGGCCCCGTCGCCTGAGCCGTAGAGCAGCTTGCTGCCCCCGTCGTAGTTGCAGAAGAAGAGATCGAGGTGTTGGTCATTGTTGAAATCACCCCAAACGACAGCCCGGGTTTCTCCGGTGTCTCCCAGCAGTCCGGAAGTCACGTCGGTGAAGGTCAAATCGCCGTTATTGCGGAGCAGCATGTTGGCCTGGCCACTGACGCCGAGATAGAGGTCTGGATCTCCATCATTGTCATAGTCACCGAAGGCGGCGCAGGTAGTGGGCAGTGCGGGGAAATCATACCCCAAGATCGAATGTATAATCTCCTCGAACTCCGCGCCGTCTTGAAGGTATAGGCCGTCCACGGTGCCGTGATTCGCCAGGAAGAGATCGAGATCGCCGTCGAGATCGATATCAGCCCATGCCGCCGTGCGGCCGGGACCGTCATTTTCAATCACAGGCATCGAAACGGGCTCGAATCCCGATCCGGTGTTTCTGATCAGCTTGTTGGACGAATTGCTATTGACCAGATAACAATCCAGCAGCCCGTCATTATCATAATCGGCCCAGGCGGAGGAGAAGGTCACGTCACCCGCTGCCGACAGCCACTGGGCGTCATCAAGGTCGAAGTTATAATCGCCTAGATTCTCGAACAGCAGGTTCGCGCTGCCCGCATTGCAGATGAAGAGATCCTCAAGCCCGTCGTTGTTGTAATCGATCCAGCTTGAAGAACCTCCCGAATCATCGGTGCACAACCAAGGGCAAACAGAAGAGCTGCAGGCGTCCGCCAGATTGAAAAACAAGCCCACATCTTCCATCCCGGAATAGGGGGATGTCTGCGATTCCGGTTCTGGAGGGGCATCGGGGCCCCGGGTTGTTTCCGTCGCATAAACGTTGGATGTGTAGCGAAGAGGGGCTCCCTGCACCAACCATGTTGTTTCGCTGGTCAGCACATGATCGTGCCCGTAGTAGAGACCACAGCTGTCTTCCGTATCGTAAAAGACCTGAATGCGTGTCGAAACATTTGGTGGATGGGGATATCCGATCGTTCCCGAAACGACGCCAATAAGTTCGCCGCTTGTGATCAGGATCGCATTGTAAGCAGCGCCTACGTTCGGCGCCGGCAGATCATCGTTTCCTTCGTTGAGAAGTTTAATTTGCTCTTCATGTGAAGCAAGATTGGAGCAGATCCGGTTTGTCAGAATCCGGTTTTGAACCGGATTGGCGGGATCTGTGCCCTGCCCCGCAACAATGACGCCCGGTCCTGCATTGTACATGATTGTGTTCCCGGCGCCGTCTATATCTGCCCAGTCGCCGATATCATTGTTTATCATGTATCCGCCAACACGAATTCCAGAACTCCCGTTCCCCATAACGTCGCCGTTTTCGTTTGTTCCGATGAAGTTGCCGACGATATAGTTGCCGCCCTGCTGTGAACTAGATGCAGCGTTGATGCCATAATTGCTATTATTCACAATGATGTTCTCTTCATCCTCAAAGAGTCCACCGATTGTATTATTGCTCGATGAGAGTTTAATGCCCGACTGGCCATTGCCCAGATCAGCGGTCATTGCGGAGTCGGTACCGATCTTGTTGCCGTAGATTGTCTGATTGCCCGCGGTTATTGCGACGCCAATCCCATGGGCATTATTAAATCCGACGACATTGTGATGGATCGTGTTTCCGCCGGCGTCCGATTCAAGAACAATTCCATCCTCAGCGTTTCCGAAAACACCGTTAAATTCATCGGTCCCGATATAATTGCCTCCGAGATTGTTGAAACTCGTGCCGGTACCGGTGAATTTAACGCCATAGCCGCTATTAGCCGAAATCGTATTATGCCAGGCAGCGTTATGGTCGGCGCCATTTTCAAAAGAAAGACCGGCGAAAGACGATCCATTGGGGCAGTTGTACATAATAACATTGTCCGGGCCGATTGTGTTGTGGGCGGTCTCTATATAGATCCCGTGATCGCCATTAGGCATTGGATCGCCGGACTCCAGTACGCCGACAAAATTTCCAGCAATCGAGTCATTGTCAGATTGCTGCCATAGGCTAATCCCATGATGAACATTGCCATTAATAATATTATCCAGGATGTCATTGTCGTGGCTGGAGCCCTCGCAGCGAATCCCGTCAATTAGATTTCCTGCGGGGGAGACGTTGGAATCCATTCCGACATGGTTTTTGAAAATCAGGCAATTAAAGACATCATTGCCGCTGGTGTTGAAGAAGATGCCGTTTTCCTGATTATTATAAATGCGGTTTCCATTGATGGAATCATCTTCAACGGGCCCGGTTTCATCTGCAAGGAAATGGATGCCGTTGTTTCCATTGTTGTAGATGTAATTTCGTTCTCCATCGGCGTCTACACCTATAACATTGTATTTGGGTCCCGAATGGACAAAGATACCATCTGCAGAGTTGTTATAAATATCGCAGTTTCGGATAATGTTCCAATTGGTATCCTGTCCACCCATATCAATGCCAATATTATTGCTATTCAAGACAACCCTTTCGCATCCTTCAAAACCCGGCTGCCCGATTTCATTATTGTGATAGCCCGGATGTATAAAGATTCCCGCTTGATCAAAGAGCATGATTCGTAGACCGGTAATGACGCAGAAGTTTGCCGCGAGCTGGAGACCAGGACAGGCGGCCGTTCCTATTCCAAGCAGCGTTACTCGCGGCGGATCGCCGGGATCGCAAGCAACCGGGCCGCTCGAATTCTCTTCGCCCCGTATTTCAGTTTCATTGACCGTCATAGCGGGTAGTGGTGAGGTAAGGGTGATCCCTCCTTCAACATCGAAAACGATCTTGTGTGGTGTGCCGACGTGGCTGCTGGCCTGGATCAAGCACTCGCGCAGCGTTCCGGGGCCGGAATCGGCCAGATCGGTCACTGTGAAGATATCCGCCTGAGCCCCTGTCTGGAGTAAGACGGCCATTATCACAAGGACGACCAAGGTGCAGATTGAACGAAGTGACAACATGGTACACCTCCATGAAATAAATTTGGATACGGCAAATGGGTACAAACGCATGGGATGGGGCTCGAAAAGTCTGCGCTGCGAAGAGCCGGAATCCCCCCTCTGTGGGGTCTACGCTTCAAGGGGTGGAGTTCTCGTGGGGTTTAGTTCATTAAGGAATCAATCTCGGCCTGATACCGCGCCGCTTCCTCCGGCTTTTCCCATGCCGTGTAGTGCCGGACCATCCGGTCGAGCGCGTCGGCTTTTCGGGCGGCCGCAATGGTTGAATCGAGGATTGGTTGGCGGCTGCGGGTAAAAAGTGAATCAGCCTCTTCATGGCGCCGCTGCGCCGCCAGGCAGCTGGCCAAGATGTTATCGGCGAGATAGGGGATCCAGCTTTTTTCAGGGAGTTTCGCGCGTAAGGAGTCTGCAATGTCGCGCAACATCGACTCGCACCCATCTCCTTCACCACGATCGATGGCATAGACGGCATGTTCCATCCGCGTGAAGATCGTGTTGATCGCATCATTCCCGAGAAGTATTTCATTCAATCGAACGGCCTCAGCCAACGCAGCTTCGCCTTCTTGTAGTTTCCCCTCGGCCTTTAATACCAGCGATAGATTTCCCATGAGCGATGCAATATGCAGGTGCTCATCCCCAAAATGTTCGCGCCAAATAACTTCAGCCCTCTTGTACATATCCTCCGAATCCTGGTATTTCCCTGCTTTAAAGAGGAATAATGCCAGGTTGTTAAGGCTTGCCGCAATGGAGACGTGCCCCTCTTCTCCATACAATTGAATCCGCCGGTCCAAGGCCTGTCGAAATACCGATTCGGCTTCGTCTCTCTTGTTCTGGCCGGAGAGGATGCTGCCCAAAATGTTAAGGAGCGCTGGGTAAGACTCGTGTTCTTCCCCCATGTGTTCACGCCACAGATCGATCGCCTCCCGGGCCGTTGCCTCCGCCTCTTCATACTTCTCCTGAGAACTAAGGAAATAGGCCAGATTAATAAGGTTTGTCGCCAAAGATGGATGGTTATCACCATGGTGCTTTCTTTGGATTTCCAGCGCGGCCCGCATCCGCTTTTCCGCCTGGCTGGGATGTCCCTGGCCCCCCAGAAAGATCGCATAGCTTTCGAGGAGCGGCACCATATCAAGGTGCTCCTTGCCGAGCAGTTTTTCCTGCATGGCAAGGGCCTCAAGATATAATTGTTCCGCCTCCTCGTATTTCCCGCGCCCATCCAAGACGCTGGCTAGAAAGCACAGATGAGTCGCGATCGTCGGATGTTCCTCGCCATAATGAGCGCGCTCGATTTCAAGGACCTGCCGCGCCAGGACCTCAGCGCTGTCTTCCTTCGACTGCGCCATGCGCAGCCTGGCCAGCCTGAAAAGGCTCATGGCGACATCGGGATGTGTTTCGCCGAGTATCTCCCGCTGGACGGCATAAGCCCCTTCAAGATGGGGGGCCGCTTCTTCGATGAATCCCAGTGCGAAATAAGTATCCCCAATGGTGCTTTGAACCGCGGCTCTTACTTCCGGTTGATCAGCCAAGCCCTCATCGATCGTCTTGGCCGCCTCATCGAGGACCTCTCGAACCGTGACATCTTTGCCCATGCCGGAGGGATTGACCGAACCCAACATATCCCGAAGGAAGGTATTGATCTGATCGGCCTTCTGAGCTTCCGCTTCCGCCCGCGCCCGCAGGACCCGCTGTTGGCCGAACAGTACCGACATTGTGATCCCAAAAACGATGGAGAGAATGAAGAGGGTGGCAGCGAATGCGAAGGGTCCCCGGTGACGAGAAACCAGCTTCCGGAATTGATAAACCGCGCTGGGGGGCGAAGCGAGGATCGGTTGATTTGCAAGATGTCGCTCGATATCGTCGACGAGGGCCGAGACCGACTGATACCGATCCGCCGGATTTTTCTCCAGCGCTTTGAGGGTGATAGTTTCGAGGTCACCGCGTAGCAATTTGAATGAACCGCTTGGCTTTGCCGGATCCTCTTCACAGATGACGCGAATCGCCTCATGGATCATCGCCTTGTGAACGTCGTAGGGCCGCTGCCCGGTGAGCATTTCGTAAAGGATCACGCCGAGCGAATAGACATCGCTCCTCAGATCAATCGCATCAGGATTCCCGCGGGCCTGCTCGGGGCTCATATAGGCCAGCGTCCCGCGGATCTTTCCCACTTCGGAGACCATGGTTGTCAAGCTGACATCCGCATCGGTCAGGCGGGCGAGGCCGAAGTCGAGGATCTTCACCTGCGCGTCACGCCGCGAGGCGCCCGCGTCTTCACCATCCGGCGGAATGACAAATATATTCGAGGGCTTCAGATCGCGGTGGATGACGCTGCGCTGATGCGCATAGGCTATCGCACGGCAGATCTGCAGGAAGAGCGCGAGGCGTTCGCGGATCTGATGGCGGGTGGGCGAATCTCCCAGGGGCCGCGATTGCAAATAGGCGTCGAGCGGGACGCCGGTGATCAGCTCCATCGCGAAGTAATGTTGTCCGTTTTCGGTTTGCCCGGCGTCGTGAATCGCGGCGATGTTCGGGTGCTTCAGGAGCGCCAGGGCCTGCGCCTCGCGCTGGAAGAGTTTCACATGGTGTTCATCGACCACCGCGCCGCCGCGGATCACCTTGAGCGCCACCCGGCGCCGGGGATTCTGCTGTTCGGCCTCATAGACCACGCCCATACCGCCGGCGCCGATTCTGCGGATGATGCGATAGCCGGCGATGACGCCGTTGGCACCATCCGAAGGCGAAATGCCGGATGGCGTGCTGCCGGATGGTGGCTGCGCGGAGCCGATGAAGAGCGATTCGGACTCGGGGAACTCGGATAGCGACGGGTCCCGCTCGGGATGCTCTGGGTTCGAAGGATTAATTTTGGGATCGTCCTCGGGATTCTGCGGCGGCCTTTCTATCGGCATCTAAAAGTCTCCTCTCCGCAAAGGAATATAGACCATTCAATTTTCGGGCGCCAGGCGCGTTTTGCCCACGAGAACTCACCGTTGGGAGGCGTAGGAGGATAGAAGTCCAGGTGGATCCCGCATGGATCACTGAGGCAGGGGAAGCAGGTTATGAAAGGAGCATGGGACATGGCGACTTTGAAATTGAAACAGAAAGCAGAGGGCGCCCGCGTCGCGGCGGCGCTGATGGCGTTCGCCATCTTTTTTACCCTGACTCTGTGCGCGGTGTCCGCTGTCTTGGCGGAGCCGACTTTCACAAGCTACCAGGGGGTTTTAGAAAAGGACGGGGCGGCGTATACGGGGACCGCCCAGATGAAGTTCGCCATCGTTGATCTCACGACAGGCGCCAGCCTTTGGTCGAATGATGGATCGAGTGTCGATGGCGGCGAGCCGGCCGCGGCGGTCAGCGTTTCCGTGGGCGACGGTGTCTTCACGGTCTTTTTGGGGATGTCGCCCATGGTCCCGCTCGTGCCCGCCAATCTGGCCGGATCGGATGAACCGGTCCTGCGCGTTTGGGTCGACACGGGGGATGGTTACGAGATGCTTACCGACCAGCCGATCGGCGGCGCCCTGTACAGCATGGCGACGACGGCGGGTTCCTACTGGAGTCTCAGCGGGAACGCCGGAACCACGCCGGGAACGAACTATCTGGGCACCTCCGACGAGACCCAGCTCAGCATCAAGGTCGGCGGGCGCAATATCCTCAGGCTGAAGCCGACCGGAGAAGACGAGGGTGTCCCGAATCCGGGAAATATCATCGGCGGCCGCTTTAACAATAATGTGACGGATGGTGTGATCGGCGCGACGATCGGCGGCGGTGGGAATGTCGACCAACCGAACCGGGTCACCGACAACTTCGGGACGGTCGGGGGCGGGTATGACAATACCGCGGGGGATGGAAATACCACCTATAACGATGCACAGAGCGCCACCGTTGGCGGCGGCGAGCACAATACAGCCGGGCATTCGCATGCCACCATCGGTGGAGGATATGGAAATGAAGTGACAGGTGTTTTAGGCGCCATCGGCGGCGGCTTTGTCAATAAAGCCGCTCATAATTCCACGGTCGGCGGGGGGTACTCCAATGAAGCCGATGGTAGTTATGCGACCGTTGGCGGTGGGTTGGGCAACAGGGCCGGCGGAACTTCGAGCACTGTTCCTGGTGGATACTATTGTCATGCTTTAGGCGATGGCGCTTTTGCCGCGGGCAACAAGGCGCGGGCACTTGCCGAGGGTTCCTTTGTTTGGGCGGACAAGTCCAATTCGAATGATTTTGATTCCTGGGGCGACAACTCTGTTCGTTTTCGAGCCTCCGGCGGCATCTTCATCGCCGATTCCAACGACGACAATAGAATCCGTCTGCTCCCTGAAACGGGGACGATCCGCACAGAATCTCTCGTGATCACTGCTGGGTTGGATCTTGCGGAACCGTTTGAGATGAGCGACGCAAAACTTCTACCTGAGGGCTCTGTGGTAGTCATCGACGAAAAGCATCCGGGTCAGTTGAAGCTGAGTGACCGGGCCTATGATCGCCGGGTCGCGGGAATCATCAGCGGCGCGGGCGGGATCAATCCCGGCCTGATGTTGGAACAGAAAGGCAAGGTCAATGGCGGCCAGCATGTCGCTCTAACCGGCAGGGCTTATGTGAAAGCGGATGCATCGCGTGGATCGATAAGACCCGGCGATCTCTTGACGACATCCGATATGCCCGGCCATGCGATGAAGGCGGCGGATACGGGAAAACGCACCGGCGCGGTCATCGGCAAAGCCATGAGTTCCCTCGATAGTGGAACCGGTCTGGTTTTGGTTCTTATCAGCCTGCAATAGCCGGATCTCTAATTGGAGGGAATCATGAAACGTAAAATTGGAAGGATAAGTTACAGGCTTGTCATTCCGACACTCTTGCTGGCATTGATACTTTGCCATCCCACCTCGGCATCGACATTGATCACACGCCATGTTTTCGGATTAGGCGGCGGCGCGGCGGTTTCTGCCAACTATGGCCTGATTGCAACGCTCAGCCAGGATGTCGCCGGCGAGGCGAGGCATCATGAGTTCTTTATTGGAAGTGGATTTTGGCATGGCGGCACACCAACGACTGATGTGGGCGATCCGGATATCCCTTTGCCAATTTGCTTTGCCCTATCACGAATCATGCCCAATCCCTTCACGCCATCGGCAACGATTCGTTACGATGTGCCGGCGCTGGGTGGATCCGTCAAAATCGATATCTTTAATGTGACCGGCAGGCGGATCAAGACACTTGTCGATGCTCAAAAAACACCAGGACAGCACAGCATTGTCTGGGATGGCAGGAACGATTGGGGCAAACCGGTCGGCGCAGGAGTCTATTTCGTTGCAATGAATGCGCCGGGTTACAGGAAAAGTCAGAGGCTTATCTGTATCCGATAGGTTTCGCTGCTCAAGACCGGGGAGGGTAGAACAATGACAACCAGACGGATAAATGAGGGATACAGAGTCATGATGGGAGGGATGCTTTTGGCCTGCTTCATGATAAGTCTCTGTATGGTGACCGTTCCGACCTTGGGCCAGGCTGTGACCATGCGTCCCAAGGATCCGGATCTTACAATCCATACTGCACTTTATGATGCGATCGAGATGGAAGCATCCGGTGACTTTTCAAGGTCGGAATTGAAAAATGTTATGCGCCGTAGATCTGTCTACCTTGATGATCTCGGACGGGTTCATGTAGAGATTATCGGACCGGAGGGCGGGCCAGCCATTACGGCCTCCGCTTTGACACCCTATGGCGCCGAACTTGAGAATGCCTGGCGCAATCGCGCCGACGCCTGGATTCCGCTCCCTCAGGTTGTCAATCTGGCGCGCCGTCTTGCACCAAACTATAGGTTGCAAAAGGCGATGTACGGTACGCCAACTTCGGTGATGGGGGAGGGGCCGGCGGAAACAAATTCCCAGTCATACCGTGACGGGGGTGCGGATGGCGCCGGTCTTACAATCGCCATCTTCGATGGTGGGTTTGACAACCTCACCGAAGCGATGAATAACGGTGACGCACCGCCTCCAGGCCAGGCGACCCGGATTAACCTCACCTCAACCGATTTTGAAGAGCCGGATGATGGGACGCACGGTACTGGTTGTGTTGAAGCAGCTTATGATCACTGCCCTGGTGCGACTTGGAGAATATATAAATACCATACCCTGGTGGACCTTGGGAATGCGGTAGACGACGCCATTGGCTATGGAGTCGATATAATTTCTCACTCAATCGCTTGGTACAATACAGGATGGGAAGATGATAGTGGGGATGCCTGCAATGAGGCAAGAAATGCGGCGGAAGCCGGAATATTCTTTTTCACCGCCGCTGGTAACTCTGCAACTGAGCATTGGCAAGGATTCTATAATGCCGGGCCTGATGCTCCCAATGTGCACGATTGGATCGATGGCGACGAAATGCTCAGCGTGACGGTTCCCGACGGTCAGACCGTCTCCTTTTTCTTGTCATGGGACCATACAAACGGGCAGGTCTATGACTACGATTTGTCACTATGGGGAAATGGCGGTTCCATGTTGCTGGACTACTCGAACTTTGGTGGGAATACCTTTGAGGAGGTGAGTTACGACAATTCCACGGGTTCGGATAGGGTTGTCGAATTGCGAATCGAACGGGAAAGCGGCGGATCGACGGAAATGGAAATCTTCATGAAAGGTTCTGCAACTTGGAATGAGCATATTATTGCAGCAGGATCAACCATATCGCCCACTAATTGCACTCACCCCAACGTCATTGTGGTCGGTGCTGTCCATCATGGATTATACGACTATCCAAACGGATTTAACACTATAATGAGTTATAGTAGTCAAGGCCCCAGCAACTCCGGTATGACATTGCCCGATATTTGCGGCCCGACACATACAATTGGTTTTACCTATGACGACCCCATTCAGGGATTCGGTGGCACAAGCTGCGCGACGCCGAATTGCGCGGGGGCCATGTGCGCTTTCTGGTCGGCTGACACGCAACTACTTCAGCGTGGCGTTTGGTGGCTCACGCTAAGACAAGCGGACCTCTGGCGGGATTGGGGGGTTGACGGAGAAGACAATGTTTATGGGTGGGGAGGTCTCTTTCTAACGGACTATGTGGAACACACGATTTGGGTTGCGCGGTCCTATGAAAACTATGCCGATGATCGTGGTTATCCATTTTATACGGTTCAGGCGGCACATGACGCGCAAGTGCCGGGCGGCCGGCTGTTGTTCTTCCCTGGGGGTACATATCCTGAACCGGCGACGCTGTCCACCAACATGAGATTGGAAACGATCGAGCATGACGCGACGCTGGGTCAGTAGCTATCCAGCCCTGTTTATAGCCTCCGCCAGCTGAATTCCCAGCCTGCATCCATCCCTTTGACCCCGGGGCAAAAACTCCTATACTCTGGATTCCGTACTGATCCGGGGTACCATTTTCTTTCCCCTATGACACGATTCAAAGAATCAATGGAGCCAGATATGTTCACTGAGCACAAAACCCGCACCGAACACGACCTGCTCGGTTCGAAAGAAATCCCATCCGCCGCCTACTATGGCATCCAAACCGCGCGGGCGATGGAGAATTTTCTCATCTCGGGTGTGCCGATCAGCCATTACTCCGACCTGATCCGCGCACTGGCCTTGGTCAAGCTGGCGGCGGCGCGCGCCAATCATGATTGCGGGCAGCTCCCAGACGAGATCTTCAAGGGAATCGAGGGCGCTTGTCAGGAAATCATCGAAGGAAAACTGCACGATGAATTTCTGGTCGACATGTTCCAGGGCGGGGCGGGGACCTCGACGAATATGAACGCCAATGAGGTCATCGCGAATCGGTCCCTGGAGCTGATGGGGCACGCCATGGGCGAGTATCGATTCTGCGATCCGCATGACCATGTGAACCTCTCGCAGTCGACCAACGATGTCTATCCGACAGCCCTTCATATCGCGATGGTCTTTATCAATGATCATCTTATATTGGAAATGGAACGGCTCGTCGCATCACTTCGCGCCAAGGGGCGGGAGTTCAGCCACATCATCAAGATGGGTAGAACGCAGCTTCAGGACGCGGTGCCGATGACGCTCGGGCAGGAGTTCGAAGCCTGGGCCGCGAGTCTCGACAACGAGGTGGACGCCCTAAAACAGGCGGAGGGCTGGCTTCTGGAAGTCAACATGGGAGGCACCGCGATCGGCACCGGGTTGAATGCCCCCAAAGGTTACGCAGCGAAATGTATAAAGCACCTGGCGGCGATCGCCGGCAAGACGTTCTATTTGGCAAAGGATCTTGTTGAAGCGACACAGGACACGCAGGCCTTCGTCCTTTATTCGGGCACACTGAAGAGCCTGGCGATCAAGCTCTCCAAAATCTGCAGCGACATCCGGCTTCTCTCTTCCGGACCGCGGGCGGGACTGAATGAGATCAATCTCCCGCGGAAACAGCCGGGCTCAACGATCATGCCGGGAAAGGTCAATCCGGTAATTCCGGAGGTGGTGAACCAGGTCTGTTATCGCGTTATCGGCAGCGATCTCACCGTGACGCTGGCGGCCGCGGCGGGCCAGCTCCAGCTCAACGTCATGGAACCGGTCATCGCGGAGTGTATTCTCAGCTCGCAGACAATGTTCATGAACTCCGCCCGCACCCTTCGTGAGCACTGCATCGACGGGATCACGGCCAACGAAGATATCTGCCGGGGGATGGTGGAGCGCAGCATCGGCCTTGTGACGGCGCTGAATCCTCTCCTCGGGTATGAGACCTCTACAAAACTGGCCAAGGAGGCCCTTGAGACCGGACGCGGAATTGTAGAACTCGTCAGAGAGAAGGGGCTTCTCACCGGGCAGCAGATCGAGGAAATTCTCGATCCGGCGAAGATGACGGGCGGGGGCGAATCGAACGCTTTATGACCTTGATTTCATGACAAAACCCTCCTTTTGTGCTATTATAATTGCGATTGCAGGAACCGTTGTTGTATCTGTTTTCGTACTAGTAGATAGCTCGTTGAGTCTAGTCCACCGTGAACATTGGATGCCAATGGGAGGGGTAGGTCATGAGACGGCTATCGGTAATGTATGTGTTTATCGGCCTTTACAGCGCCTGCACCCCCGGTTCGACCCGCGCCGACAGCATCGACTACGGAGAATATCTACATCGACTGGGCGCCGTGGATACGCCGGAGATCGCCAATGGTGTGGCGGCATCCGGTACCTATGCCTATGTGGCGGACGGCGCTTCCGGATTGCAGGTCGTCGATTTTACGGATCCGCTTCATCCGCAGATCGTGGGGTATACCGACACGCCGGGGGAGGCCTGGGGCGTTGTGATATCCGGCGCTTATGCTTATGTCGCGGATCTTTATATGGGTCTCCAAGTTGTTGAGATAACGGATCCCCTCAATCCCCAAATTGTGGGTTCCGCGGATACGCCCGGCGACTCCTACGGCGTGGCCGTCTCAGGGACCCATGCCTACGTCACCGACTGGAACTGCGGCCTGCAAGTGATCGACATCACGGATCCGGAAGATCCCCAAATCGTTGGATGCGTAAGCACACCGGCCGACGCGAATGACGTCGCCATTTTGGGTTCCCATGCTTACATCGCAGACTTTGGCTCCGGTCTACAGGTTGTTGACATTACCGATCCGGAGCATCCCCTGATCGTGGGTTGCGAGGACGCGCCGCTTGATGCCTATGGCGTGGCCATCTCAGGCGCCTATGCCTACATCGCGGATGTCTATTCGGGTCTCTATGTCATTGAGATCACCGATCCCGAGAATCCACAATGTGTGGCTCATCTCAGCATGCCGAGCTGGGTTTTTGGCGTGGCGGTCTCAGGCGACTATTTATACATTGCGGATCAATCTGCCGGACTGCAGGTCGTCAGTGTGGCGGATCCGGAGAATCCTCAAATTGTGGGTGGGGTGGATACGCCGGGGGATTCCTATGGTGTTTGCGTGTCCGGCAACCATGCTTTCATCGCAGACGGCGCCTTTGGTCTGCATGTGATCGACAGCACAAATCCCGAGAGCCCGCAGCCGATCGGCGCTGTTGATCTATCGGGCGATGGCTTGGATGTCGCGATTTCAGGAGAGTATGCCGCTATCGTGACCGGCTATGCCGGCTTCCAGGTGATCGATATCTCAAGCCCGCAGACGCCTCAAGTCATAGGCGCCGCGCCGATGCCGGGCGATGCCTATGGTGTGGCGGTTTCAGGTCCTTACGCCTATGTAGCGGAATGGGGGGAGGGTCTTCAGGTCATTGACATGAGCATTCCTGAAACGCCGCAGATTATCGGCAGCGAGAACATGCCGGATTTGGCCTATGCTGTCGCGCTTTCGGGCGCGTATGCGTTCGTCGCGGACCACTATGCGGGGCTGCAGATCATCGATATTGCCAATCCCCTGGATCCTCAATCGGTCGGCGGCGCCGACACACCGGGGGAGGCTTATGACGTGGTGGTTTGCGGTTCCATCGCTTACGTGGCGGATGGCAGCTGCGGTCTTCAAGTGATCGAGATAACGGACCCCTTGCATCCGCAGATAATCGGCGGCGCCGATACGCCGGGGGAGGCCCGCGGTGTGGCCCTCTACGGCGATTATGTTTGTATCGCCGACCGTGATTCGGGTCTCATCGTCATACAGGTTGCCGATCCGCAGAATCCCCAGATCGTGGGCGGCGTAAAAACCCCCGGTGACGCCAACGGTGTGGTGATCTCAGGCACCCATGCCTATGTCGCGGAATGGGGTTCCGGATTGTATGTGATCGACATCAGCGATCCCCAAAACCCCCGCATCACAGGCAGCGCCGGCTCGCCGGCCTACGGCTTCAGCGCGGCGGTTTCAGGCGAGAATGTCTACCTCGGAATCTACGGCGGATTTCAGATCCTGCCGGCGCAGGTCGAGCCTTCGGCGGTTGATGATTTTGAAGGGCTGGGTGGGCTTGATGGGCTTATGAACAAAATGCCCCTGCATTTCATCCCGAATCCGAGTTCCCAATCGACAGTGATTCGATTCAGCACGCACGGCCGCGGCAATGTACAGGTCGGTGTCTATGACGCCGCCGGCCGCAGAGTACGGGACCTGTATCGCGGCGCGCTCGGTGCGGGCTTCCACAATCTTACGTGGGACGGACACGATGACAGCGGGGGAGAAACGGCGGCGGGCGTCTACTTCGTGCGGGTTACGACGGCGGAAAGAAGTGTGACGGGTCGGCATACGAGAATAAGGTAGTAATTGCGGGAAGGGCAATGCGCATGGGGGTTACAGGAGAATGCGAAACGCATCAGCCCTTCCCAACATATTGAGGAAGATCAATCGTCGTAGATGAAAACCTTCCACTTGCCTAAACGGCAGGCGAAGGTTTTCACAAAATCCAACTTGACGGATTCTCCCGTCTTTTCATTGTGAGCATAAATCCGGATCCCATGGTAAAGATCGAAGTTTGTGTAGGGGGCGTGCCCACCCTCGCATGTCACGCGGTCGAGAATAAGTTTCACGCCCCGGTAATCCAGCCCTTCTGAGATCCCTGATTCCACCTTGCCGGCATGGAAGAACCAGGCCTCATCCGGTTTCCAATTGGTAATCGGCCGGCTCGCTGGAAACTCAGGCCAGAATAGGGTTCCGAATTCATACCGATCGATGGCCAGATCCCGAAGTCCATCACGGGAATCAACCTCCATCAGTTCAAGAATTCGACGGGCCAGCGCCACAGGGGATGTAGAACCGCCGTTGAATTCACGATCATGAACGGCCACTTCCCGCTTGCCGGTAATAACAGATTCCCATTCCGGATCATCTGTGCGCGGAGACATGCCGCGGGCTTTTGCTATGCCCATCGTTGCTTCGGGGACCTGATTGTCAAACCACTCATCACCATAGTCTGCCGGGTCCGGCAGGGGCTCGCGCATGTCGGCTTGTGCCGGCCAGCCGGCCAGGAATAGGACCGCAAGCGCCTGCAGCAAAGGACTGCAGCTAATCCGGGTTCTGAAGCGATTCCGAAATTGCATATTCTTTCCCCTCCTGATCCTTCTGTTTCAAACCCGTCAAGAACCGAGCGAGACCGATAAGGAAACGGCGCGCCCCATCTCGATGATGGTTGTGGGTTTATCCGCTCCATCAATGGGCTGCTTTTGCTCAAAGCGAATATCCTCGTCAAGGATGTTTTCAACCGCGAATTTAAATGTGTATCTGCCCAGCTGACGACGAATGGTGAAATCGACCAGATGGCGGGGCACTTCATAAATATCCGGTTCGTCCAATGCGCCCAAAGCATCGAGTCTTCTCCCAAAGGCATTGTAGATGAGAGCCGCACTCGTTTGACCCGTGCTTGAGACATAAGTGAGACCGAGGTTCACAACGGTGGGGGATTGGCCCTGCAGCGGCGGCTTGGATGTGTGCTGGATTCCAAGATCCCCGACATCGGTTTCGGATTTGACAAGCGTAAGGTTGCCGCTCAGCGCGAAATTTCTGAAGGATCCCGCCATATGCCCGAGCCCATACCGCGCTTCAATTTCGGCGCCATAGAGCTTTCCGACCTTGACATTCTGAGGCTGGATCAAGGGTTGAGCGCCGGGGACAATGGTTCTCTCGATTGGATCCTTGAGATGCTTGTAGAAGAGGCTGAAGGCGACCAGTTCGCTGAATCCGGGGAATGCTTCAAAGCGGGCGTCGTAGTTGTAGATTTGCGCCCGCTTCAAGTTGGTGTTGCCGGTCTGCGTGTAGCCGCCTTCGATATCCAGAATATTGAAGGGACTGATTTCGCGAAACTCCGGCCGATTGATCGTTTTGCTGGCGGCCAGGCGGAGATTTGTTTTCTTCGAAAGGGAATAAGTCAAGTTGATAGACGGCAGCCAATCGGTGTTTTTCAGCTCACTGCGATAGATGGGACCCACGGTGTCATCGTATGGATTATATGTTTCCACAACGACATCGGCATCCTCAACCCGGAATCCACCGACGATTCTTAGCTTGTGATGAAGGGGCATATCCACCATGGCGTATGCGGCGGTAATATCTTGGTGGCCGCGGTAGTTATCAGTGCCGGGAGAAGTGTTTTCGTTCAATCGGAAGTCGCTTGATGATCCCCCGACCCACTCATTCGACAGAAGAATTTCGGGCGGGAGCGCATAGAGCGAATCGCTGAGCACCGGCGAAACACGGGAGGGTTCTTTGTAATAGAAACGGCGCCAAGAAAAATCTCTATCCCTGTTTTCGTAGCTCACACCCATCTTGAATTTGGAATCGAGGCTGTCCCACTGGCGAAAGGGAATCGTCACCGTCAGCTCCGGAATTCTTTGATCTTCAACCATCGAGCCGAATTGCCGGGTCGGGCGCAGACTGTTATCTTTTGTCGATAAACGCCAGATATGGTAGGTTTCGATGATCTGTCCGTCGTCATTCGTGGTGTATTTCTCTTTGATCTCATAGTTGTATTCCCTTCGATCCGGTTCATCCAGAGTGGATCGGGAATAACTGAATTTTGTATCAACGGAGATGCCGCCGAGAGGGGCGATATTGTGATGTGAGGCGATCGAGTTGGTCAAGATTCCTCTCTGTACATAGCGGTAACGGACATTCAACCAATCATCCCCGGTGGTGTCGAAATTGGGACCCTGCAGATGCCTGACCTCATCTTCAGAGCTGCGATTCAACATGGTCCGCAGGGATATAGTGTTGTGGCTGTTGAGACGATAGCTGGCATTTCCAATCAAACCCCAGAGTGTCTTCGCCTGAGATCTTCTGGCGTCATAATTTCGCTGCGGTACCAGATATCCTAAATCGACGGCGTTTGAGATTTCCTTGCCTGTGCTTGAATTGAAACTCTGTGACAAGGAGATAGAACCGAGGAAACCCAAAGGTTGGCCAAAGAGCTGAACTTCATTCCCGAAGGATCCTTGAAAACTATACGGCGCGAACGCCTTTTTGTTTTTTGTCTTCCAAGTGTTCTTGAATGATTCGCCCAGCAACTCAAGGGTGTCGGCGGAAAAGACGCCGCGATCCCTGATAATTGTGTGAGGAGCGATTTCCTTCACCAGATCGGGCAAACCGCGGGTCCCATCATCAATACCGAGGAAATCATACCTTCCGCCGGCATAGGACATAAAGCTCTTACCGGTTGTCATATTGGCGTAGCCACTCGACGCCGAGACACTCCAGATCCTGTGGCCTGGAAAATCACGGATATTGATATTCACAATACCGCCGCCGAAATCGCCTGATTTGTCCGGCGTGTAAGTCTTCTGAACGACGATATTGTCGAGCAGGCCGGCGGCAAAGAGATCAAGTGGCACGACACGCTTGTTGGGTTCCGGCGTGCCGATAGTTGAACCGTCGACTTGCGTGGAGCTGTACCGCTCACCGAGACCACGGACATAAACATAGCGGCCGCTGACGAGCGTGAGACCAGTGACCCTTTGCAAAGCCTCGCCGGCGTTGGAATCACTTGTTTTAGCGATTTGCTCCGCGCTAACGCCGTCACTGACCGCCGGCGATTTTCTCTGTTGCTGAAGGATAGAAGCCTCGCTTGTTTCATCCTTGTAACTTCTAACCTTTACCGTCTCGATTTTAATGGCAGATGGAACCAGCGTGATCTCGGCCGTGATGGATTGCCCTTCCTTGATCTCGATGCCGATGACCTTCTTTGGGTGATATCCAATATAGCTCGCATGGATCATATACAGGCCTGGTGTCGTGGCGATCCGGTAGATACCATCATCCATGGCGAAGGTGCCGCCGGCCGCTGTTCCGATGGTGTCGGATTTGGAGTCGAGACGCTTCAAAATAATATTGGCGAAGGGGAGAGGATCACCCGTTTCAGAGCTGACGATTTTACCGATGATCTGAGTTGTTGAGTGATCTTGGGCAATGGCAGGATGTGTATGAAGGAGAGGAAAGATTGACAAAAGGATTATGGATGTCATCACCCATAACCTGTGCCCTGCAATCCATTCCAAGGCTTTCTGACTTTTCATAGTATGAAACCCCCATGTTTCAACTTTGATGACTCAATCGTACCGACTCCACAATCTTCGCGTCGTTTCACCGTTCGAACCGGCGCACGGGATCCGGTTCGAACGGCGTCGATCACGACGGCATAGAGTTCAAATTACCGAACGGCGATGAGACGGCCTGTCTTGGTCTCGCCACCACTCGTTAAGCTATAGAAATAAGTTCCGGCAGCGGCGTGACGCGGAAGATTCCAGGTCACGCTGTGCTGACCAGCGTTTAAGCTCTCGTTAATCAAAGAAGCAATCTGACGGCCCGCAGGGTCAAAAATACTCAACGCTGTATGGGAGGCCTTCTGCAGGCTAAAGGCGAAGCTCGCATTATTCGTGATGGGACTCGGAAAGGTATCGACCTTGAGCTGACTCGAGGCGACGATCTCATCGACATTCGAAGCATCCTGGCAATTAATCGCCGGACCCTGAGGATTGAAACCACGCGCACAGGTAGCGTCGTTGTCGATGTCCAGACCCTTGGAGCTCCAGCCCATAACAATGCTGTTGTAGATCTGAGCATCTGTACCGCGGCGAAGCTTGATACCGCTTCCAGCGTTCCCGTCATGGGTCGAGCGTACCAGTGTCAGGTTGGCGAGGATTGGGTTCGAACGACAGGGACGGTCATATCCGTCTTCGTTGTTGTCAGCCTCGATGCCACGCTCAGAAGACTCATCCGCCCATTGTTGAACAATCGCAAATTGGACGCCACCGCGCCAACCCATCTGCCAATCAATCCCGTCATCCCAGCCCCCGGCGGCAAAGATGTGTTTAACGTAGACACAACCGCCGAACCACTCGACAAGATCGTCACTGCCGCGGAATGCCTCAATGTAATCGACCTCAGTGCCGTAACCGACACCTGCAAAAACGATGCAGTTGAGCTCATTATTCGGCTCGATCTCTTCACCGGAGTATTCGACGCGCAAATACTTGATGACGCCGCTGTTGTCGCAGTCGTTGTCGCCGCAGTAGAAGACGTCCTCGAGCTGAGGAATGAATCCCTCGACGAGGCAGGAATCGCCGGCCCAGCAGTCGGCGCAGTTTGAGATAGCACGGCCGGTCACGACCAACCCGCCGATATCGCCGTTCTCCATGAGGCCGGGCTCAAAACCGCTCGTGATAATGATCGGCTCTTCCGCCGTCCCCTCGGCGAAGATCTGAGCGCCGCGCTTGATGACCAGCGTTCCGACGGAGAAGGGTACGCCGCGGATAACCGTTCCCGGAAGAATCGTAATGCTGGATCCGGGCTCAATCAGGACTTTGCCGTCCAGCCACCAAGCTTTGTCCGGACCGATGGTGACGGGGGTGTAGTAAGAACCGCGCAGGGTGTCGGGCGGGGCGGCGGAGAGATCTGTTCTATCGGCGCCGTCGTAATTGTAATAGGTCCAGCCTTCAGTCCAGTCACCGCCGTGAATGGGATCCAAGGATACGGGGGCCATCGCGCCGCGAAAACAGACAGGTTCTATCTGCATCCAGGGTGGGGTTCCCGCACATTCGATCTCGCATTCGCGCTGCCAGAGAATCGGTGAAGCAATGTCATCAAAGGCGCCGAGAGCGATACTTCCTGCGGGAGGCATAAAGTCGGGCAGGATGCCAGGGGTGTTATATGGATCATTGTAAGCGGCGCCGGTCAGCGGATTGATCACAGCTTCATCGTTGTACAAAAATGTGCTGATCAATGTCGCTGCGTCGAAAGTGGCGCAGCCGCCGACTTCGCCATTCACGGGCAGGTTGTCATAAAATATGCAGCCATCAAGTGTGTGCTGTGCGACGACCGGCGTGCCGGTCAAAATCACGACAGCGGACGCTGACAGTAGAAGCTTACTGACAAAAGAATGTCTCATGATGCTCCTCCTTGGATGAAGCGGAGTAGAGGTTGCAAAGCCCAAACCGGTTGCGGGCGCTGCCAGGTCATCAAGGCCTGGATCTCACTCATTCAGCGACCCAGGTCAAAATATAGAAAACGATGGATAGGATAAGATCAGGAGGATGTGAGGAAGTGATTAAGAAAGAGTTAGAATGGGAAGAATATTCTAAGAAAATACTAACGGGAACAATGCGGCCGATCATGAACGATGACGCGTTCCCCGACGCGGCATCCCGCATCCGCCGCCGCTACGGGGCACTTGGCCATGAATAGAAAGATTGTATGGGAGTGATCGCCACTGAGGGTTTCATAATTGCCCTGGCCCTTGGCGATCACCAAATCGCTTTGCGCGAAGCGGGCTTGGAATGAAGCCGAGCAAGATTCGAGAATGGTGCCCGGAGCATCACTGCCGTTGTCGATCACGGGAACCAGGGCGCTCAGCCCGGCGACTTCCGCATCGGTTCGTGTGGCGTCATTGATCACGGGAGCGCCGCGGACGACGAGGGTCATGCGCGCGCATGGCAACTGCTCGATCAGCAGTCGATCAAAGACAATCTCACCGGCGTTGTCGGCCAGATAGAGAATATCGCGTGCCGCAGCGGCGCGGCGGCGAAGTTTCTCGACGGCGGTTGTGTCGAGGGAGGTATGGAGCGCATCCTCCATGGCCTGGCGGATCTCATCCTGGGTCAGGTTGGTCAGGCAGCCGAAGTCGATAACATTACCGGCGATGGCGAGCGAGACGGCGGTGGCTAAAGGGTTCAATGAGCTGTTGACGCGCTTATGAAGATCGGGGTAGAGCGAGAGGGCCAGGTCATTGGAATCCTGCTTGATCTTGCGATAGGGATCCGGGTTACCAGTGGCCTCGCGCAGTAAACGGTGGATCTGCTGTCCCATCCAAGGAGGTGGTCGGTCAAAGGGCATATCGGCGGCCAACTGTAAAGTCGCGCGAAGAACCCGCTCATGAATCGCCGGATCGTCGGTGGCCATCCGGGATGCATCGAGCGCCTGCCGCAGGAAACAAGCCACGCATTCGAGGTAAGTACGCATCTGGACCCGCTTTATGGAATCTCTGGAGTTTCAGGTGGCCGCTGTCCGCATCACCATATTTATAGATAGCAAAATCAACGGCGCTACGATATACTATTTACACGATCAATCAACGACAGTGGATAGGAGACAGAGATGAAACAAACCATTCTTCTACTGGCAGGATTAGCTTTGACAGCGAACATAACCCCGAGTCCTGGTGATTGGAAGATGGATATCCATCAGGACGGGAATGTTGAGCGCATTTGCATATCATCAATGGATAGCCTCTCCTTTACCGAGGATCTCGCGCCGCTGATGACGATTGTTCCATCGGGAATTTTCACAATGGGTGATGGCGCCGCCTATTGTGGGACGAATCAACTCGAAGTCACCCTCACACGCGGATTTCAGCTGTGCCGTCATGAGGTAACGAACCAGGAGTTTCTTGAGGCGCTCCAGTGGGCCTATGACAACGGGTATGTCACGGTGACTTCTATGTCGGTGCAGGATAATCTGGATGGAAGTATTGAAATACTTCTGGATTTTGACAACGATTACGGAGAGATCTTGTTCGATGGCGCTGGAACCTTTTACCTGCGGGAAGCGCCGTCGGAGCTTGCTCAAAGCGCCTATCCCGAGGGGTACGATCCCACTTTTCATCCAGTCAAGGCGGTAAGTTGGTTTGGAGCGGCTCGATATTGTGATTGGTTAAGTCTTCAAATGGGGTTATCCCGGGCTTACGAGCACAGCGGTGATTGGTCGTGCAATGGAGGAGATCCCTACGCCGCAGAAGGCTACCGTCTGCCGACCGACGCAGAGTGGGAGTACGCGGCTCAGTGGAATGATGAGCGGGCGTATCCGTGGGGAATTGTAGAAACTAATTGCGGCCGGGCAAACTACGGACCCAGCAATCCAACGGATCTCTGTATCGGCTGGACTTCACCGGTCGGAAGTTATCCGGACGCCCCAATGGCGATGAACCTCGAGGACATGGCGGGGAATGTGTTTGAATGGTGTAACGATTGGTGGCTCTGCAACTTGGGCTCGTCCCCTGTAATTGACCCCATCGGGCAACCCACCGGGACCTACCGGGTGATGCGCGGTGGTTGTTGGTATAGCTCGGCGAGCAATCTGCGTTCTGCCGGACGTTTCTATAGCAACCCGTACGCTAGCTTTCACATTGTCGGTTTCAGGATCGCCAAAACCATAAACCCTTGACATCATGATCGATTTTCCGTGGGGAATGAAAAGCCGGATTGCAACCGATCCGGCTTTCATGATTATCTAGCCAAGTGGCAGTCAAGAAGAGGAGGAGGGGCGGTGATTCACACGGCAACTATGCGGGTCAAGGCAATCTTCGATCCAAACATGATTTCTATCCCGATCGCTCTCTGGGTGATCACTTTTATGATCGCGGGGCTGGCCTTCTCCGCAACTGCCGGTGGAGGCGAGACACTGGCCCAGGATGTCGAGCAGCTTCTCCGCGCCGCGGATAAAGATATCACTGCCGGCCAGCTGGCTCCTGCCGCAGAGAAGATCGCCGAGGCGGAGAAGAAGCTGGCGGAACTCAAAACCGCCGACCCGCGCCACCGTGCTGTTCGGCCTATGACCGCAAGGCTCGCCGCGGTTCAGAAGAGATATCAGGAAGCGCTGGCGGCAGGTCCGCCGGAAACCGAAGCCGCTGATGCCGCGGCGGCCGCCGGGGCCACCGCGCAGGCCGATGCCGAGCTTATGATCGCGCTCTATGATAAATACTATCCACAGCTCGATCTGATCCACGGCAATTCCCTTGTTTATGGGATCCAGGAGTCAGATGCCAAGAAGGCGCTCGCCGATGTCGAGGCGGCAGAGGCGCTCCTGCCGGAATTTGCAAGTGAGTTGGGCCGCCTGGCCGACACCTATGGAACCGAATCAATGGAGATCGGAAACAATCTCCATAGCAAGGGCGTGAAGATCTCCGGCGATCCGGGCGGCCGCTTGGCCTACCTGATCGAGGCCACCGGCAAGGTGCGCAAATCGCGTGAGGCGAGCGCTGTTTCGTGCGCCCAGAATGCCGAGACCCTGCTGGGAAACCACTCCGGCCCCATCACCGACGCGCGTTTGAAGCGTCTCGAGGATGTCAAAAAACTGCTCGTGGTCGGCCATGAGCTTGATCCCAATAATGATAAAGTGGGTACGATGCTGGCCGAAATCGACGATCAGATCAGTGGGGCATCGCTTCAGATGGAGGCGGAGATTAACGCAGCGGCATGGGCGGGGAATGTACAGAGCTTTCCCGGTCCCGGTGACACCGGCGCTCTGGCCAAAGAGGCCTTGAGCTTCTTCCGGGCGCATGATGGATGGGGCGGTCGCAAAGACAAAAAGATCGAGGTGCTCGATGTCTGCGTACGCGGCCCTTGGCAAGTGGCCGAGCGTGATATCTTCGGCCGGGTGATCAGCTGGCGCCTGCCGATTCACGTGGCCGTGACCGATCCCGATTTGCGGCCCCGCAACATCGCCCGTGTCTATGAGCTCTCGATCCTCGCGTTGGAAGGATCACCGGACCATGCGCCTCAAAAGCCGCCCTTCGGCGGTTATTGGGTGGGAAACAGCTGGATGATGCGGCTTGATAATTTTTAGGTTGTGCTTCGAAGATTGCATTTGGCGTGTTTCCTGCTCACCTAGCAGGGTATGTCGAAATGTCGAACCTATTTCAAGCCGCCGCACTGTCCCAATCCGCATTGCCGGTATCACAAGAAACCGGAGGGGTGGAGCTATAAAA